>JAYEJC010000142.1:0-4707 GCA_034660335.1 Campylobacterota bacterium | reverse complement strand
TTATTTTTCTTACAATTAGGACAAGTTTTAGTGTTTTTTTACA
The DNA here is from genome assembly GCA_034660335.1 of Campylobacterota bacterium. Taxonomy (GTDB): domain Bacteria; phylum Campylobacterota; class Campylobacteria; order Campylobacterales; family Arcobacteraceae; genus JAIOSF01. The sequence continues at coordinate 4,664 of JAYEJC010000142.1, read as the reverse complement.
GTCATTTGTAAATAAATCCTTTTTAAGCCCATAATACCTAAGCTAGCTTAAGTTTTTAGACCCCCAAATTTTTCATTAAATCAAGTTGATGGGTAGTTTTATATTAAAAAGTAAGGCTATTCCTATTGCCATATCTGTATATCCTGAGAAGTCAAAATATAACTGAAATGTATATGATAATGAAGTTGCCCAAGCTTCAAAGAGATTAAGAGTTGTTGCTGTATCAAATCCAGCTGTTGCCCACACTGCAAAAGTATCTGCTATGACAACTTTTTTGAACAAACCTATAGAAAATATAAAAAGTCCCAAAGCTATGTTTCTATAGTTTTTTACCATATTTCTACTAGATGCAAACTGTGGCATCATCTCTTTGTGGTGTACTATTGGTCCTGCTATAAGTTGTGGGAAAAATGTCACAAATACTGCGTAGTTTAAAAAGTCATACTCTTTTGTTTCACCTCTATAACTATCTACTAAATATGCTATTTGTTGGAAAGTAAAAAATGATATAGCTAAGGGTAGGGCTAGATGAAGAAGCTCTACATTTGATGATGTCGCTAAATTAAAATTTTCTATGAAAAAGTCACTATATTTGAAGTATCCTAGAAGTGCTATGTTTGAGAGTATCCCAAATGTTAGGAGTTGTTTTTTACTAAAACTTTTTTTGGTACCAACTAAAGTGTTTGTTCCTATTTTGTTAAGAGAATTACCTATGACAAAATTAAAAAGCATAGATGAAAGTATGATAGGTAGATACAAAATATTCCACCAACTATAGAAAAATAAACTAGCAAATACCAAAAAACCTTTTGATGCTGTGGTGAGTCTTTTTGAGTTGAGATAAAAATATATAAAAAATGTGATTGGTAAAAATGCGAAGATAAATTCGTATGAGTTAAAAAGCAATAATTCCCCTTATAATTATAATAATATGGAATTATTACATAATTAATATTAAACTATGGAATAGTTCTATATTAATTAAATATAATATAGATTAAATACATAGTTTATTTGTGATTTTTTAGTTTGTAAACTTTTGAAAAAAGGAATAAATTTATGAAAATGACAAAACGAGATATTGCTGGGTACTTAAGTATTGATTATAAAACTCTCTACAACTGGGAAAAAAACAAACCAAACCTATATAAAACAGTGATGAAAGGTCTAGCTTTTGATGAGATGATAGAAAAAGCGGAGCAAAATATAGTGGAGTTAAAGGCTATGCAGGAGATGTATGGTAAGATACCAGCTGTTTATAAAAAGGATAGCTGAAGTTATTAAGTAGTATTTAATATAGACTTTTATAACCAAAACTTGCTATAATTAAAGAAATCGGAGATTAATACTATGATACGAGAAGTAATAAGACCACAATATACAAACTTTACTATTAATATACCAACTAGCTATATTAATAGAGAGCTTGAATTTATAATGTTTCCACTTGATGAAAAAGAGATAATTCAAGATATTAAACAAGAAAAGAAAAAATCTTTAAGAGGTGTATTTAATCAATATGCCGATAGTTCAAAAATATCTTCAGAAGATAATGCTTGGAAAAATTATACAATAGAAAAATTTCAAAAATATGATTAGAATTGATACTAACTATATCATAAGATATTTAGTTAATGATAATATCAAGATGAAATTATTACATTTGATAAAAAACTAAATAAGTGTATTTCTAATAATATCTATAATTTATAAATATATACCTTCTTTTAGGTATGGAACCGTAAATTATATGTTGAAAACATAATTGGAGGAAAAGATGAGTGCAAATGATGTAAGAAAAAACTTTGTATTTAAAAAAGAGGTAGCAAAGCATCTTGTAGTTATAGAACTACTTACTACAAAAGAGTTTTTAAAAAAAGCTAGCATATGAAAAAATTTATAGTTCTATTTATACTTTTTACTACTTATATATTTAGTTTTGAGGTACAAAAACCAAAGATATATGATGACCAAAATATCTCTGGCTGGCTAATGAGTGAAAAGCTTGATGGTATCAGGGGATATTGGGATGGCAAGAGATTTTATACCAAAAATCAAAAACAACTTAGTGTACCAAAATGGTTTACCAAAAACTTTCCACCATTTGCTTTAGATGGGGAGCTGTGGTCAAAAAGAGATGACTTTGAGTTTATTCAAGCCACAGTTTTAGATAAAATTCCCTCAAATGATTGGATTAAAATCACTTTTAATATATTTGAAGTACCAAATGCAAAAGGTGATTTTCCAAAAAGATTACAAAAAGCAAAAGAGTGGTTTGAAAAACATCCAAATAGATATATAAATATAATAAAACAAATAGCTTGCAAAGATGAACAGCATCTACAAAACTATTTAGATAAGATAGTCAAGCTAAAAGGTGAGGGTATAATAGTAAAAGATCCAAACCAAAACTACCATACAGGAAGAAGCCCACATATTTTAAAAGTGAAAAAGTTTCAAGATATGGAAGGTATAATCATAGGATATAACTACCGAAAAAATAGCAAAATAATCAAAAGCTTAAAACTAAAACTAAAAAATAATATAGAGTTTAATCTAGGTGGTGGACTAAGCGACAAACAAAGAATAAATCCACCAAAAATAGGCACTATGGTGACATTTAAATATTATGGCTTTACAAAATATGGCAAGCCTAAGTTTGCTAGCTTTTTAAGAGTAAGGGAAGTGGAGTGATATAGTATGAAAATCGAAAAACTATTCTCAAACCTAAACTACCATAAAGATTTTATCTTTTATCTTTTTGAACATCGTGACAAAACTGTGTTGATTGATGAGTGTGAAAGATTTATATCTTGTGAAAAGCTTGAAGTTTTAGAAAACTTTGAGATAATAGAGAGAGTTGAAGATAAAATATTTCTAGATCAAAGAGTGATAAGTTTTTTGGAGAATTATCTAAATATAGATGAAAATATAGAGGTATCTTCTATTTTTGAAATCATAGAGGGTTTAAAACACAAAATAGATATCGTGCTTGAATATAAAGAGAAACAAAACAGTATGATACCTCAAATAAGACGAGAGATAAAAAGATGTGATTCTTTACTGACTCAAAATCTTTTTAAACTTCGTATCCATACAGATAGAGTGTATAAAAATATAGACCAGTTTTCTCTAAAGATAAAAGAGCTTAGATTTTATGAGCTAAAACTAAAAGAGCTAACTCTAGCACTTAATGAGTTTGATAGTTTTCTTACCCTTTATCATCAAAGGCTTAGTTTGTTTTACAATAGTGAACTAAATAGTATAATAGCAACAACAAAAGACAATCATATAGAGATAAACAAATCACTTATACCACTCACCCAAGATGTTTGTGAGTATATAAATAAAGCGATGTCAAAAAATATCTTTATAGAAAAAATCACAAAATTAAAAGAGCTAAAAGATAGCCTAACTATAAAAGAGGATACAAATATCTTAGATATAGTTGAGAAGTTTGATATCTTACAAAATCAAATATCTATCAAAACAAGACTAGATGATGATATAGTAAGAGATGAACAGTTTTATAATATACTTAAAAAATCATCACAAAATCTCAAGCCAAAAACAAAAAAAGCTCCTAAGATAGAGTTTTATGAAGATAAACAAGAGCATAAATTTGTAGATATTTATAGTTTACATTTGAATTTTAAGTTTTCAAAACAAAACTTAATAGAGTTTTTGCTTTCAAACAATGATCTAAAAGATAAGAGTTTTGAAGAGATTATGCAGCTGTATTGTAAACTCATCTTACTTTATGAGCAAGAGTACACCATAGAAGATACAATTTTACAGATACAACAAACACAATTCAAAAAGATACACTACAAGGGCTAAGATGCAAGAGCTACAACTAGACAAACAACAAACACAAAAGATATTTAGTCACCTAAGAGATGGAAGATTTTTATCACAAAACTCACCATCAAAAGAGCAAACTAAACTCTATAGATATAGTGAAAAATATTTTAATCAACTAAAAGAGTTGTATGGGTATATAGGTGTAGAGTTTAAACTCAAAAATGGGTACTGCTATTTTTCTTCACTTGAAAATAAAGAGCAAAAACTATCATCTATCTATGATATGATAGATTTTTTAAGCTTTTTTTACCACTATGATCCTATGTTTGGAGTTGGAAGTAGATTTGATGTAAATGATATAGAAAACAAAATCAAAGATGATATAACACTAAAAATCAAACTAGACCGTTTGAAAAATTTAAGTGGAGATACTCTAAAAGACAATATCCTTTCACTTATAAATAAACTAGAAAAAAGAGGTTTTATAGCCCTTGAAGATGAATATATGCACTCTTTTATCGTACTTGATAGTTGTGATTATTTAATAGAATTTTTTAATAAGATTGAAATCAAGGGATAAATTAAATAATCAAATCTAATAATATATATCAAAATTAGGTTTTAAAATCTAATTTTAGCTATAATAAAAAGTATTTAAACTATAAAAGGATTTTAATGCTTGATGAAATAAGAGAATATCAAAGAAAAATATTTGAAAAAAATAACTTCACATATAATAGATTGGTACTCTAAAGCTATACTATCATGGAGAATATCAAATACAATGGATACTGATTTAGTTATGGGTGTACTTAATGAAGCATTATCACTTTATGGTAAACCTGAAATATTTAATACTG
>JAYEJC010000141.1:0-17746 GCA_034660335.1 Campylobacterota bacterium | reverse complement strand
AACTTCGCTCATTGACTAATACCAGAGTAGAATTCTTTGAAGAGTTAAGAGCTGTAAGCACTTATATAGTTTTTAAGAACTTTGAATTAATGTTAGCATGGATGATAAAATCAAGGCAGACTGATGGCAATGTAGATTTAACACCATATATTTAATATTTTTCATCATAAATTATATAGTTTTTTAATCATTACAATAAAGTAGTGCCAAAAACTATGATTTTATATAGAAAATAGAAAAATTTATATCTTATAAAATCTAATTTTATTTTAATTTAAGTCTTAAAGTCAGATTCTGAAGATTAATCAAAATTTATAGATATTAATAAGTTTTTAAATTTGAACAATTAGAATTGCTGCCAAGCCAAAAAGACTTGGGTTTTTTGCAATATAAAGTTAAAACTACTGAAGTAGCTTCATTATATTCTGTTGTACATTGTTTGCTTGTGATATAGCATATGTACCAGCTTGTGCGATAATATTTGTTTTGTTAAAATTAGCAGACTCCTCTGCATAATCAACATCTCTTATCACTGATTCAGCATTTTTTAGATTTGTATGTGTTGTTTGCATATTTCTAATACTTGATTCTAGTTGATTTTGAGATGATCCAAAATCAGATCTTAAAGTATTCACCTGAGTAAGTGCTAAATCAATAGTCAGCATAAAAGTATTTGCTAATTCACTTGTAAGCTCACCAGCTTGAAGCTCTTTTAGATCAGAAAGTAAAGGACCACCTGTAACCATAGAACTAGTTGCTGCTAAGTTTGTCGCTATATTTATCTGTCCACTTATACCTGTAATCTCAGATCTAGCTATACCTGCATCGAGTTGATTTTGACCAAAGTTATTTTCAATTGTAAATGTTTTTACTCCATTACTATTATCTGCATTTAGCTCTATATATTTATCTGCAGCTTGATTTTGTATATTTAATGAAGAGAAATTTATATTTGATAAGTCAAGAGAAAGTGAAGCTGCGCTAATAGATACATTTCCATCAGCATTTAATTTAATGTCAGCATTTGAAGCATCTCTTACAGCTTCCATAACTGCTTGTTTTACCTCTTCTGTTTCACTAGAAATATCCAAGATAGCCTCGCCTTCCAAAGAAAGCTTCCCTATATCACCAGATATTGTAATATCGATTGTATTTGCAGTATCTGCAGCTTCTGTTAATCCAATACCAGAACCTGATACATTTACACCCTCTATAGTAACTTTAGAAGATGTATTTATTTGTTGTGCACCAAAAGTATCTATATTGTTATCTGTTAATAGTCCACTACCAACCTGATTTCCACCTACAGCATTTGCAGTATTGATATCACTATATGTTATAGAACTATTGATTGATGTAGCACCAAATTCATTTGTACCACCACCTAGTTTATCTGTATTTGAAGGTGTTGTTGGTGTTGATGATACATTAAATTCAACTGCTTCACCTAATTGAAATCTAAACTTATCACTATTTGCAGTATCTGTTGCACTTCTTTGCAGAAGTGTTGTACCATTATAGTTTGTCGATGATGCGACACTATCAAACTGTTCTAAAAGCTTATTGATATCTTTTCTAATAGCTTCTTTACCATCATCACTTGTTGTAGATGTACTAGCCTGGATAAGTTTAGTTTTGATTGTATCCAAAATATTCGACTGCTCAGACATGGCTTTATCAGCTATTTGAAGTAGTGCCACACCACTATTTGCATTTGATATACCTTGTGAAAGTGAACTTGCTTGAGTTCTAAGCTTATCTGCAATAGCAAGACCAGATGCATCATCTGCTGCTTTATTGATTCTAAGACCTGAAGATAATTTACTCAATGAATCAGTTAAATTCTTATTTGTATTTGTAGTAGATTCTAATGCTGTAAGTGAGGCAATATTTGTATTGATTCTCATTGATTTCCCTTTTTTATTTGTATACGCTATATAGATGAATTATATTTGAACATATCTTAATTATAGCTTAAATATATGTGAATTTTAAGCTATACTTTCTAGGTTTTAAGGGTTTTAATAGACTTTTCTTAAGAATAGATTATGGATAATTTAATTTTAAGAAATGTAGAGTATATATCTTTAAGACTTATACAAAATTACACCAGATTCAATATGATTTGAGTATGCAAACTGGTCAAATAATCCAAACTTTTTGATTGAATGTGTTTTTGTTAAAAATTCCAAATCCCTTTTTAGTGTTTCTGGATTGCATGAGATATAGATAATTTGCTCAAATTGTGTAGATAACTCTCTTGTGGTATCATCAAGACCTGATCTTGGAGGGTCTACAAATATTGTACTAAAATTATAATTATCCAAACAAATATCTTTGAGTCTTGTAAATTCTCGCACTTTATTTCTAGCTTGTACAAACTCTTCACTGCTCATTCTTATAAAGTCAATATTTTTTATACTATTTAACTCACAATTTAGTTTCGCTGATTTTATAGAGGTTTTACTTATCTCTGTTGCTAATACTTTATCAAAGCTTTTTGCTAATGGCAAAGTAAAATTTCCACCACCACAATAAAGCTCACATAAATCATCTTTGACCTTAATATTATCCAAAACCCACTCAATCATTTTGATATTTACTTTTTGGTTTGGCTGGGTAAATCCACCCTCTTTGTATTTAATATTGAATGTTGAATTTTTGATATTTAATTTTTCATTTATAAAATCATCACCAAGTACAACTTTTTGTTTTCTACTTCGTCCTATTATTTTAATATTAAATTTTTTTTCTAACTCTTTTGCTTTTATATTCCAATTTTCATCTAGCTTTCTATGATAGATTAAAGTCACAAGCATATCATTTGTAGTTGAGCTTAAAAACTCTATACTAAATAGCTTGAAATTCAACACCTCATCGTTTGATAATTCACCTAAAAGTAAAGGCATAAGAGATGAAATAGAATCACTCACTATACTACAGCTAGCTATTGGCAAGGTATTTTTATCTTTGTCATTCATAGCATAGTTTAAGATAAAACTATCATCTTCATTATAAGTTTTCCATATTCTAAACTCTGCCCTATTTCTAAAAGCACCATCATCGCTTTTTATAATATCAATATCACCAGACCACAACTCTTTAAATCTATCTTTTTCTTTATCTACTTTTATTTTGAGTTGTTCCTCATAAGTTTTACCACCTAAGTTACAACTACCACATACACCAAAATATTCACAATTCATTATTTTCTAAACCTTTTAAATATATTATTAAAATTAATCTCTACTTCACAATCAATATCAGTAAATCTAAACAACTCATTTGTCATATCTGCTTGTTTATCATATTTTCCATCTTTAAGCTTAAATATTTTTGCTTTTAAATCATCTGGATAAGCTATTATATAATATGGAACTTTCTCTTTTTCATAAATCTCAAATTTATAATTTTCATCTCTTTTTGCTGTTGATTTTGATATAATTTCGACTACTATTAATGGTGCTTTTGTTAAATATTTATCATTATGTTCATTGCAAATAAGTACTATATCAGGACGAAGAACCGTACTTTCATCTACTTTCCAATCTAATTCACCCAGCACTTCACAATTTAGACACTCATTCATTCCATCTCTTATTTCATATATAAAATTACTAGCAATAGATTGATGATTTTTCATAGGACTTGGTGCCATAGAATATGCAATACCATCAATTAGCTCCCATTCATCAGCCCACAACACATAATCATCGTAAGTATAATTTGGAAGATGCTCCTCTTTTCTCAAAGCTCCCATAATAAAATCCTTTTTATTAGTTTTGTGATATTATACCAAATGATTAATGAAACCTTTAAACAACAACTAAATGAGCTTTTAAATTGCGATTTAAAATCACTCTATCCGCTTGCACGAGAACTTAATAGAAAACTATATTTTTTCGTAGGTCCTACAAATAGTGGGAAAACTTATAACGCTATGGAAGAGTTAAAAAAAGCAGATACTGGTACCTATTTAGCACCACTTAGACTTTTGGCACTTGAAAACCATGAAACACTTATAAAAAGTGAGATTCCATCCTCTTTGATTACAGGGGAGGAGGAGATTTTGGATGAAGATGCTGGTCATATATGCTCAACAATAGAGATGATAAATTATAATCTTGAAGTAGATGTATGTGTCATAGATGAAGTTCAGATGCTTGATGATGAGGATAGAGGTTGGGCATGGGTAAACGCTATACTTGGAAGTCCAGCAAAAAAAGTGATAATGACAGGTAGTGTAAATGCTCTTGATATTATCAAAAAACTAGCTAGCTATCTAGGTGAAGAGTTAGAGATAAAAAAATTTAAAAGAAAAAATCCACTAAAAGTATTATCAAAACATACTAACTTAAAAGATATAGAGAAATCTACAGCACTTATAGCTTTTAGTAGAAATGATGTACTTAAACAAAAAGCAAAACTTAGTCCATTTCATACGGTATCTGTTTTATATGGAAACTTAAGCCCAGAGGTTCGAAAAGAGGAAGCAAAAAGATTTAGAGAGGGACAAAGTGATATACTTGTCGCTACTGATGCTATTGCTATGGGTCTAAATCTACCTATTAAAACACTTCTATTTACAACAGATACAAAATTTGATGGAGTTAGTCAAAGAAAACTAAAACCAAATGAAGTGATACAAATAGCGGGTCGAGCAGGTAGATATGGTCACCATGAGATAGGTCATATAGGTGGTACCTCAAAAGGGGTATTAGAACATATAGATGAGATGTTTCATAGTCCTATGAGTACTATCAAAACACCTGTCAAAGTCAAAGCAACTGCATCTCAAGTAGAGGAGTTATCAACTTTTCTAAATACAAAAAATCTAAATAAAATTTTAAACTATTTTACAAAACATATGCGTTATGATGGTCCATTTAGAGCAACAAATATGAAAAATATGCTAGAACTAGCAAAAATGTTAGATACAAAACAATCTTTAAGCTTAAAAGATAAATATATGTTAAGCAATGCTCCTATAAACACAAGATCACCTTTGATACGAAATGGTTATTTAAAATATGTAAATGCAATATTAAAAAACAAAATCATAAAATATGAAGCATCTTCGAGAATCAAAGGTATCGCAAAAACACAACAAGAGCTACTAATAGCAGAAGATGAAGTAAAAAAAATATCACTGTACTTATGGCTATCTTATAAGATGCCAAATATCTTTCCAGATAAAGATAAAGCAGAACATACAAGAGTGTTGGTAAATAACTTTTGTGAAAATTCACTAAAATCAAATAAAAAACTAAAACCTATGCAAAACAATAGAAATAGGAGTAGAGGTAGAGGTACAGATATCCCAAATAAAGATAATAACTCCAACTATAAAAGAAGAAGAGATAGACAAAACAAACGAAGATACAGATCCAATACTAAATCAAACGAAAATTAATTTACAAATAAGATTAGTATAATCTTAATTAGAAGATATACTATTCTATTTCATTTTTAGTATTTAATAGAAATTTTGCTATAATCAGTACAATTTAACAACAAAAGAGACTATTACTTATGAATACAGATATATCTATTATTATCCTTGCTGCAGGTGCTGGAACACGAATGAAATCAACTATACCAAAAGTTTTACACAAAATTTCAGGTAAACAGATGCTATACTACTCTATAAATGAAGCTAAAAAGCTAAGTGATGATATACATGTAGTTCTTTATCATCAAGCACAACTTGTACAAAATGAGATGGAAGAACATTTTGATAATATAAATTACCATATTCAAGACCATGAAAACTATCCAGGAACAGGTGGTGCTGTTATGGGTATAGATACAAAACATAAAAAAACACTAGTACTAAATGGCGATATGCCACTAATAGAATCACAAGAACTACAACATCTAATAACAGATACACCACTTACAATGTCTGTACTAAATCTAAAAGATGCAGATGGTTATGGAAGAGTTGTTATAAAAGATAATTGTGTAGAAAAAATAGTTGAACAAAAAGATTGTAGTAGCGATCAACTCAAAATAAAAACAGCAAATGCAGGTATATATTGTTTTGATACAGATTTTCTAAAAAACAACTTAGCAAAACTTTCAAATAACAATGCACAAAAAGAATACTACATCACTGACTTAGTAGAGCTAGCTATAAATCAAAACTTAAAGGTAACTCCTATAGTTGTCAATGAAGATAATTTCAAAGGTGTTAATAGTAAACTTGACCTAAGTGATGCAGAGGTTATTCATCAAAATAGAATCAAAACAAATTTTATGAAAAATGGTGTTATTATGAGATTGCCTGAGACTATATATATCGAATATGGTGTTAAAATAGAGGGTGAATCTACACTAGAAAATGGTGTAAGTTTACTAGGAGATACAACAATTATAAATTCATATATCAAATCAAATAGTATAGTAGAAAATAGTGTTTTAGAAGATAGCAGCATAGGACCTATGGCAAGAATAAGACCAAACTCTAATCTTCTAAATACACATATCGGTAATTTTGTTGAAACAAAAAAAGCTAATTTAACAGGCGTAAAAGCTGGTCATCTAAGCTATCTTGGGGATTGCGATATAGATACTGGCACAAATATAGGTGCAGGAACTATCACTTGTAATTATGATGGAAAAAATAAGTACAAGACAAATATAGGAAAAAATGTATTTGTAGGAAGTGATACGCAGCTTGTAGCACCTGTAACAATTGAAGATGATGTGATGATAGCAGCTGGAAGTACTATCACAAAAGATGTACAAAGTGGTGACCTAGCTATGAGTAGATCTGAACAAAAAACAAGAAAAGGATTTTTTCATAAATTCTTTAGGAATAAATAATGAGACTTTTAGAAAATAAAAATATTTTAGTAGCTGTTACAGGTAGTATAGCTGTTTATAAGACTCTTGAACTAATAAGACTTTATATCAAAGCTGGTGCAAATGTAAAAATGATAATGACACAAGGTGCTAAAAAATTTATCAATCCAATCACTTTTGAGACAATATCTCAAAATAAAGTCTTGGATGATGAATCAGAAGACTGGAGTCATGACTCAGTAAATAACCATATAGCTATAGGAAAATGGGCACAAATCTTCGTACTAGCACCTTGCAGTGCAAACACTATAAATAAACTATCAAATGGACTTGCAGATAACTTTTTGCTTCAAACTGCTTTGGCTTATCCTAGAATAAAACTATTAGCACCAGCAGCAAATACAAATATGATGCAAAATCCATTAACAAAAGCTAGTTTAAAGATGCTAAAGCTTTGTAACTTTAAAATAATAGAAACACAAACAAAAGAGCTTGCATGCAAAGATATAGGAGATGGTGCTATGGCCGAACCTCTTGATATTTTTCATCAAACTGCAAAAGAACTTCTAAAAGATGAATACTGGAGCGATAGAAAAGTTGTACTAAATGGTGGTGGTACTATAGAAAAAATCGATGATATAAGATATATTAGTAACTTTAGCAGTGGAAAAATGGCAGCTAGTTTAGCAACTGCACTTTTTTATAAGGGTGCTGATGTATGTATCGTAACCACAAAAGATACAGATATGCCAAACTCTATTCATAAAATCAAAGTTCAATCATCAAAAGAGATGCTCCAATATATAAACGATAGTATAAAAGTAGCAAAAAAAGGGAAAATGTCAAGTGCTACTCTTATGGATAATTCAGCTATGCAACTTATCCAAAAAAAGCCATATTTTTTTGGTGTAGCAGCAGTGAGTGACTACACACCATCATTTCCTCAAGAGGGGAAAATAAAAAAAGATGATATAGGTGATATTTGGGACTTAAAATTAAAACAAAATGTTGATATACTAAAAAGTATTGATAAAAATGATATATATACCATTGGATTTAAAGCAGAGATCAATCAAACTCAAGCAATATCAAATGCAAACAATATGCTAAAAAACAAAAAACTTGATGCTGTTTGTCTAAATATAATAGATGATTCAAATAGTTTTGGAAGCGATACAAATAAAATAGAGCTAATATCAAATAACTCAAAAGATGAAAATATAATAAAAGGTTCTAAACTTCAAGTATCTATTAAACTTTTAAATGAACTAAAAGAACTTTTTTATGAAGAATAATAATATACCCAAACATATAGCTATAATAATGGATGGCAATGGAAGATGGGCAAAACAAAAAAACTTAACAAGAACAGCTGGTCACGAAGAGGGTGCAAAAACAGTAAGAGAGATTACTACTCATTGTTCTAATATAGGTGTACAATATTTAACTCTATACGCTTTTAGTACAGAAAATTGGACTCGACCTAAATTAGAAGTTGAATTTTTAATGCAACTTCTCCAAAGATATTTTAAAAGTGAGTTACCTCTATATCTAAAGAATAATATAAAATTTAAAGCAATTGGTGATATATCTAAATTTTCAAAAAAACTACAAAACACAATCAAAGAAACTGAAGAAAAAACAAGTCATTGTACAGGACTTACACAAATCTTAGCTCTTAACTATGGTAGTCGTAATGAGATAGCAAGAGCTGTAAAAAAACTAATAGAACAAAACTTAGAACCAACAGAAGAAAATATAAATAACTGTTTAGATACATCGAATGTTCCAGATGTGGATCTGCTTATTAGAACAAGTGGTGAAGTAAGAGTATCAAACTATCTTTTATGGCAAATAGCATATGCTGAGATGTTTTTTACTAACTCTTATTGGCCTGAGTTTAATAGCTATGAACTTGATGATATAATATCTGATTTTAATAAAAGAGAAAGACGATTTGGCGGAATTTAGTATATTTTTATTTGGATTGATTTTTGGATCTTTTCTAAATATGCTTATATACAGATTGTCTTTAGGTATTTCACTTATAGACCCTAAAAGATCTATTTGTACTAGTTGTAAATATCAACTAAAATGGTATGAAAATATACCTTTATTATCTTATATATTTCTAAAAGCAAGATGCTCAAACTGTAAAACAACTATATCTATTATATATCCTATTGTAGAACTAACTACTGCTTTATTAACACTTTTTTTATATTATAAACTTAGTTTTTCTTACCAATTTATACACCTATGTTTAATATTTTATATCTTAATAGTATTATCTCTTATTGATTTTAAATACAAAGCAGTACCAGAGTATTTGTTGATATTGGTGCTTTTTATATCATTCTTTTACTCATCATTTTCATTTTATGATTCATTTGTTTTTGTTGGTGCTTTTGTAATACTTGAGCTTTTTATTACATTTTATATTCAAAATATAAAAGCAAAAATAACAAAAAACAAAGCACTTGAAACACAAAAATCATTAGGTGAAGGGGATATCCCTATAGTTGCTATTATAGGTGGTATATTAGGATTAAAATTAGGATTGGTAGCTATATTTTTTGCTGCATTTTTTGCTATAATACCAGCTTTGATAAATAGTATTAGAAAAAAAGATATAGAAACACCTTTTATACCATATTTAACATTAGGTTTTTTTATTGCGTTTGTGTTACAAACATATATATTAGAGTACTTATGGAGATTTTCACAATGAAACTATTAAAAAAATATTTGCTACATACTTTTTCGCAAACTTTTTTTCCTATTTTTTTTACTCTTTATGTAATAACATCAATTGTATATTTAGTAAAAATAGCAGCTTTAACATCTATAATTCAGATAAATTTTTTAGAGTTATTGACACTTTATTCATTTTCTATACCTACTATTTTATTTTATACCTTACCTATATCTAGTTTTATTAGTTTGATTCTAAGTATTAGTAAGCTCTCAAATGAATATGAATTGATTGTAATTACTAGCTTTGGACTAAATCCACTAAGGCTGATTAGACTTATTTTTCCTATCATATTATTAATCACTACTTTTTTATTAATAAACAATCTAGCTTTAGTACCAAAAGCAAATTTTTTAAATAAATCATTTATTGAAAAAAAGAAAAAAGAGGCACAGTTTAATATAAAAGCAAGTGAATATGGACAACAATTTGATAAATGGTTTTTATATGTTGATGAAAAAAAAGATGAGTTATACAATGATATTGTATTGTTCAAACAAGAACAAAACAAAGATACGATTGTAATAGCCAAACACGCTACAATAAATAACAATAAATCATCACTAAGTCTAAATCTACAAGATGGTAGAGTAGTAGAGATAAAAGATAAGCTATCTCAAGTTGATTTTGGGACTATGATAATAAATAATGAGATAAAACAATCAAAAAATATAAACTCTATTGATGATTTGATTCTTTATTGGAGTGATATTTTTACAAACAAAAATAAAATGTATCGATTTAACTTTGCTATATTAATAGCTATATTACCATTAGTTTCAATACTATATATCATCTCTCTTGGTTTTTATAACCCTAGATATGATAAAAACTACTCAACATCAATAGCACTTGCTCTTGCTGTAATATATCTACTAATCACAAAAAAAGTATCTAATGAATTTGGTATTATTGCTTTGTATTCTATACCTATATTGTGGATTATATCTAGTTATTTTGCATACCTATATAAAATAAAAAGATATTATTAGTTATGCGTATTAAAATCACTATTTCATATGATGGTACAGATTTTTTTGGTTCACAAATACAACCAAATAAGAAGACGATTCATTCAGAAATACTCAATACATTTAAAATACTAAATATTGATACAACTATAGATTTCAGTGGAAGAACAGACAAAGGTGTACATGCTTTTAGACAAGTACTATCTTGCAATATTCCAAACTATTGGAATGAGCTAAAAAAACTAAAAAAACAGATAAATAACCTTTTGTGTGATTCTATTTATGTTAGGGATATAAGAGCTGTAGATGATGATTTTCATAGCCGTTTTAGTGCAAAAAAGAGAGAGTACCGCTATTTAATTACAGATAAACCAACAACACCTTTTAATCATAGATATATAACATACTATGAAAATATAGATATAGATAAAATAAATAATGCAATAAAGGTTTTTATAGGAGTTTACGATTTTGATATGTTTTGCAAAAAAGGTAGTGACCCTGTATCAACAATAAGAGAGATATATGATATCAAATTTTATAAATTTAAAGATATTTATATCTTAAACTTCAAAGCGAATTCATACTTAAGAAGTCAAATAAGAATGATGGTAGACTTTATAATGAAAATATCACAAAATAAACTAACAATAGATGATCTTAAAAATCAACTAAATAAAAAAAAGCTAGTATCGTGGACACTAGCTAGTTCAAATGGATTATATTTAAGTAAAATCCATTATTAAATAGTACAATGAACTATTTTTTACATACATAAATATACTTATCATTGGATTCACTACTATGAAGATTAAAACTTTTTATCTCTTCTATCTCAAAGCCAACACTATTTAATATATCTATTAAACTATCATTATCATAGTAATACTGTTTGATTGTACCAGTATCTTTTGTATAATAATCCCTACTTTGTTTAGAAAATAGAGTAATATCTGTATAAAGTATATCATCATCAAAGTTAGCATCTATTGCTATAAATTTATCATCTGTATCTATATTTAAAGTACCCTGTGCAACTTCATCAAATCCATATAAACTATTGATATCAAATATAAAATATCCACCATCATTCAAAAGATTGTATGTATTTTGTAAAAACTCTTTGATATAATCTCTTGAAAGATAATTTATCACATCAAAAACAGCAGTAGCACAATCATACTTTTCTTTTATATCCTTTATATCTATACATTTAGAGATTATACCTTTTAAGCTTGCAATCTCTATTTGTTTAGCACTTAAATCAACACCTAAAGTATCAATACCATTATCATTAAGTAGCTTACAAAAATCACCTTGACCACACCCAATATCAATAAGACTATTTGGCCAAATATCTACAACTATATTTTTTATAGCACTATAAAGTACTGATATCTCTTCATCAAATTCAAGATACTGCTCTATTGTTGCATATAAATCAAGTGGCTGCAATTTTTTCTCTTAGTGCTAATATCTCATCTTTTTTTGAATAATATGAGTTTTTGTTACATATTAGATGAGCAGATGATTGCATAATTGTATCCCCTACAACCAAACCATTTTGTTTCATAGTTTCCCCTGTTTCTACTATATCAACAATACAATCACTAAGTCCAACTAAAGGTGCTAGCTCAATAGAACCATAAAGTTTTACAAGATTTACTGCCATCGCTTTTTTCTCAAAAAATGTTCTAGCTATTTTTGTATGTTTTGTAGCAACTGTTATCTCTGAACGATTCCAATCTATCTCATCTCCAGCTTTTAAACCAACAGAGACTTTGCATTTACCTATCTCTAAATCCAAAAGTTTTACTAAGTCATACTCTTTCTCTTCTAGTACATCAAGTCCAACTACACCCAAATCAGCCGAACCATACATAACATATGTAGGTACATCTTGATTTCTAACATTTAAAAATGTAAACCCAGCTTTTTGCAGTATAAGCTTTCTATCCTCAAATAGAAACTTTTCACCAAAAGCTTTCTCAAATTTTTCTAAAGTTTGTTCAGCTATTCTACCTTTTGGTAGTGCTATTGTTAACATATCTTTTCCTTTTTTATTATTCTTTTCATACTATTAAAAATTAAATTTTTTTTATATTTTATATCTATTTTATCAAAATATTTCAATATATAATTACTATCCTCACCTGTAAAATATATCCTTTTTTCGTATTTAGTATATACTTTTAGTATTGGTAGTATTATTGCATTGAAGATTGCATAATTTATAGCATCATTTGTCTTTAGTGGAATTTTATCTAAATTTATATCATTTTTAAAGTCAAATCTTAGTTTTTTTGATATTTTTGGATAAATCTTTTTATATGAAGATATACCAGGGGATATAAATCCACCCTTATGTACACTATCATCCATAATATCCACAGTAATAGCACTGCCAAAGTCTACTATTATTCCATCTTTTATATATTCACAAACAAGTTTTCTATCAATACCCATACCAACATATTGAGTTTTTAAAGATAAAAATTTAGATAAATCAATAGCATCTGGATAACGCTTCAAAAACTTTTTTGTTCCATTTTGGTTTACACTAATAAAATAGATATCACCTTTTATTTTAGGTAAATATTTTATTTTTTTATCTACACTAATTTTAAAATCTTTTTTTTTAATTTTAAAATGAAATGTACTATTTCCTATATCACACAGCATCATAGTAATCTCCTATTATTTAAAGGATGAAATTTATTTATTGTCTCTTTTAGATGTTTTTGTTCTATATGTGTATATATTTGTGTTGTTTCTATATTGCTATGCCCTAATAACTCACTAACCACCATCAAATCAGCACCTCCTAAAATCAAAGAGGTTGCATAAGAGTGTCTAAAAGTATGAGGTGATGTTGCAAAATATTTTTTTGTTATATTATATACTGATATTCTACTAATAGCTTTACCTTTATAATTTAAAAAAACATACTCACTTTTCTCTTTTCTATTGTCTATATAGTCATTTAGTGCATCTATTGCTATTTTTGCTATAGGTACTACTCTTTGTTTTGAGCCTTTTGCATATACAACTTTTAACCAATTTTCATCTATATCACTTGTTTTTACACAAATAAGCTCACTAACTCTAAGACCAGTTGCATATAAAAATAAAATCAAAGCATAATCTCTTTTTCCTAAAATAGTAGTTCTATCTATTAAGCTTGCATCTTCTAGTATTTGTTCATTTGATAAATATTTTGGTAATGTTTTTTCAACTTTTGCAAAAGTACCTTTAGGTTTTTTGATATCATCATAGTACTCTTCACAAAACTTATAAAATATATTAATACTGCTTAGGTGTCTATTTTGAGTTCTTGGATTTTTGATTAGAGATAGATAATCAAGAAGATTATCACTTGTACTATTTTCTAAATCTTTTTTTAGAGGTATTAAAAAAGTTTCATAATCTTTCAAATCATTCATATAAGCTTCAATTGTATTTGAAGCTAATGATTTTATAATAGTCAAGTGTTCTTCAAAGGCTACTAATAATGGTGACATTAATCTAGTGTTATATACTCATCTTCAAAATAAAGCTTATTATTAATCACTTTAACATTTTCATTTTCATCAAATGAAAAATTATAAATAGTCTCATTTTCTAAATTATTATCCATTTTAATCAAAAAATCTTGAGATTCCAAAGTATAAATATTGTCATTTATACCTGCTAGAATATAAAATTTTGCATATTTAAATTTTTTTGATTTTATGATATTTAACTCTTCATCAAATTTTATCACTCTACCATCAAGTGTAGTGATAAAGATTTTATTATTATTTATCAACACATTTGTAATATCAAAATCTTTTACATTGATTTTATTTTTTGCAAAAGAGAATAATTTATTGTTTGTAGCTGCAACTAAAGTATCCCCTATAGCACCTAAAAATATAATATTATTTATATCATTAGATGGATCAATATTTATAGTTTTTACTATTTTATTTGATTTTATATCAAATACACTAACTTTCCCATCAAGAGTTGGGTATAAAATTACTGTTGATAAAAACATAGGTGCAGCTATTTTGATATCATTTATAGATGATTTTTTAAAATACTCTTTAAATCTCACCTCTTTTGTATCTGTATCAAAAAGTGATATTGAATTGTCTATAGAAACCATTGCTAATAAATTCTTTTTTATAGATGCAGCTATTATATCTTTTTTAAATTTATATTTATTGATACTATTTTCATTTTTTACTAAAACTGTATTATCTAAATCAGCTGCCAAAATTGTATTATTGTTATCATTTAAAAAATTAAATCCACTATAATTAATATCTACAATACCATTCTTTGATATCATATTGTTATTTTCTAATGTCAAACCATAAGGTGTAGTCTCTTTTATATCTGAATCAAGATATCTTACTGATTTATCATAATCACTATCTACATCTTTTGGCTCATAATACTGCTTTGAACTACAAGCAGAAAATAGAACTACTATAAAAACTAAAAAATATAATTTTTTCATTATCTATTTTGTTAGCATATGATGCTCAAGCATCTTTACTAGATTTGATACATTAGATGTGATAGGGATAAGCTTTAATGTCTCTTTTGCGGCACTATAGTTACCTTGATTTACCTCAATTAAAGCTTTATTAAAAGTTGCAAAATCTTTTAATAAAAACTTCTGATTTTGTATAGAGCTATTTAGAGCATTTAAATCTTCTGTTTTCATAGCAGTTGAGTATTGGCTAATCTCTTTGAAAAACTCAACTTGAGTTAGGCTTGAACTATTTTTTATATACATTGCAAGTGAATAAAGTTTTGTATCTTTTTGTTTTAAACTTTCTAATAGTTTATCATCACTTGGATTTGCTAAATAACTATTAAAAATATCATTTGCCTCTAATCTATTTTGTTCTGTAGTATAAGAGTATATGCTAGAACCAGCAAAAGCTATAATCACAATTGATACTATAGAAAATATAGCCACTTTATATTTTTTATAAAATTTTTCTAACTTAAAAAAGTTTTCTATAAAACTTTCTTGAGTCGATATCTCCTCTTTTATATAATCAACATTCTCTTTTAAACTCATAGTTTATATTCCTTAATCATCTAATTTTAAAATAGCTAAGATTGTATCTAATTTTTATTTAGCTAATGCTGATACATCATCAAACATTATTTAAAGTAAGATTTAGATATAATCGCGAAAATTAAATATAAAAGAGAAAATATGAGAGATATTAGAAATATTGCCGTTATCGCGCACGTTGACCACGGTAAAACAACACTTGTTGATGAGTTATTAAAACAATCAGGTACTTTTGATGAGAGAGATGAAACAGAAGATAGAATGATGGATAGTAATGATATCGAAAAAGAGAGAGGTATTACAATCTTAGCTAAAAATACTGCTATTGATTATAAAGATGTAAGAATTAATATCATTGATACTCCAGGCCATGCTGATTTTGGTGGAGAGGTTGAGCGTGTACTTAAGATGGTTGATAGTGTACTTTTACTTGTAGATGCACAAGAGGGTGTAATGCCACAAACTAAGTTTGTTGTGAAAAAAGCACTTGAGATAGGTCATAGACCAATTGTTGTTGTAAATAAAATTGATAAACCAGCTGGTGAACCTGATAGAGTTGTAGATGAAGTATTTGACCTATTTGATCAAATGGGTGCAACAGAAGAGCAACTTGAATTCCCAGTTATATATGCTGCAGCTAAAAATGGTATCTCAAAATTAGCTTTAGATGATGATAATGACAATATGATTCCACTTCTTGATATGATTTTAGAAGAGGTTCCAGCTCCAACAGGAGATGATGAAAATGGTCTTCAACTTCAAGTATTTACACTAGGTTATGATAACTTTATTGGTAAAATTGGTATTGCTAGAATCTTTAATGGTACAGTTTCTATGGGTGAAACTGTAACTTTAGTTAAAGCTGATGGTGAAAAAGTAAATGGTCGAATCTCTAAACTTATTGGTTTTAAAGGTTTAGAAAAAATGGATATTGATAAAGCTGGTCATGGTGATATTGTTGCTATTGCTGGTTTTGAAACTGTAGATGTTGGTGATAGTTTATGTGATTCTAAAAATCCAATGCCACTTGATCCTTTACATATCGAAGAGCCAACTTTATCTGTAACATTTGCAGTAAATAACTCTCCATTAGCAGGTACTGAGGGTAAATTTGTAACTTCAAATAAAATTCAAGAGAGACTTGATGCTGAGATGAATACAAATATTGCTATGCAATATGAAGCTAAAGGTGAAGCTGCATTTGAGGTACGAGGTAGAGGTGAGTTACAAATCACAATTTTAGCTGAAAATATGAGAAGAGAAGGTTTTGAGTTTTCTATTTCAAGACCTGAAGTTATTGTAAAAGAGATTGACGGTGTTAAATGTGAACCATTTGAACATCTTGTTTGTGATGTACCTGATGAATTTTCTGGTTCTGTTATAGAAACTCTTGGTAAAAGAAAAGCTGTAATGTCAAATATGGTACCAATGGGTAATGGTCAAACTAGAGTAGAATTTGAGATCCCTGCAAGAGGATTAATCGGTTATAGAGGACAATTTCTTACTGATACAAAAGGTGAAGGTGTTATGAATCACTCATTTTTAGAGTTTAGACCATATTCTGGTTCTGTTACATCTAGAATGAATGGTGCTTTAGTATCTATGGAAAATGGTGAAGCTGTTGCATTCTCAATCTTTAATCTTCAAGATAGAGGTGTTTTATTTGTATCTCCACAAGATAAAGTTTATGGTGGTATGGTAATTGGTGAGCACTCAAGAGCAAATGACCTTGATGTAAACCCAGTAAAAGCAAAACAACAATCAAATGTAAGATCTAGTGGAGCTGATGAAGCTATTAAAATTATACCTGCAAAAGATATGTCTTTAGAGCATGCTTTAGAGTGGATTGAAGATGATGAGCTTGTTGAAGTTACTCCTATTACTATTAGAGTTAGAAAAAGAGAGCTTGATCCTAGTAAAAGAAGAAGATTAGAAAAAATCAAAAAAGATTTAAAATAGAGTTTAGTTATTAAACTCTCGCTTAATTCAAAATGCCCATGTGGAAGTGGTAACAAATATAAAAAATGTTGCCAGCCTTTCCACAAAGGTATACTTCCTCAAACAGCCCTCCAGCTTATGAGATCACGATATTGTGCATTTTCAATCACAAACTACAAATATATCATAAAAACT
>JAYEJC010000140.1:16373-37774 GCA_034660335.1 Campylobacterota bacterium | reverse complement strand
GAATACTTCATTTTTGAAGATGTAAAATTTAGAGATGATGCAAATAGTGCATATTTTAGAGTAGATAGCGAAGATGGTGCTTGGAATAGAGATACTGATTATGAAGGTGGAAACATGTCTCATATCTCTGGAAATAAAGGTGGGTATTTCCCAGTAGCTCCTGTAGATAAAGGTGTAGATTTACGAGCTGAAACTATGTTGGTTTTAGAACAAATTGGTTTAGAAGTAATTCTAGGTCATCATGAAGTTGCACAAGGTCAACATGAAATTGGTATCGTTTACAATACTTTAGTTGAAGCAGCAGATAATGTTCAAAAACTTAAATATGTTGTTAAAATGGTAGCACACCTAAACGGTAAAACTGCTACATTTATGCCAAAACCTATTTTAGGCGATAATGGTAACGGTATGCATGTACACCAATCTATTTGGAAAGATGGTGTAAATACATTTTATAAAGAGGGTGAATATGGTAACTTAAGCGATGTTGCTAGATGGTATGCTGGTGGTATATTTAAACATGCTCTTGCAGTTGCAGCATTTACAAATCCATCGACCAATTCATACAAAAGATTAGTACCTGGTTATGAAGCACCTTCAATTCTTACTTATTCTGCTCAAAATAGATCAGCCGCTTGTAGAGTTCCTTATGGAGCTGGAGCACCTGCAACTAGACTAGAGATGAGATTCCCAGATTCTACAGCTAACCCATACTTAGCATTTGCTGCTATGATGATGGCTGGTATTGATGGTATCAAAAATAAAACTGAGCCTGTAGGTCCAATGGATATTGATCTATTTGATTTAACTCTTGATGAGATTAGAGAGAAAAAGATTCCTCAGATGCCACATAATTTAAGAGAAGCATTAGAGGGACTAATTGCTGATAATCTATTCTTAAAGCCAGTATTTACAAAATCTTTTATAAGTGAATATCAAAATCAACAATTTATTAAGCAAGTTATACCAGACGAATCTAGACCAACAGCGTTTGAATTTATTTCAACTTATTCTTGTTAATATAGTAATAAAATATAAAAAAAGGGATGTTTATAGCATAGCTATAGCATCCCTTTTTTAGTCTCAGATAAATTATATTTCAAATAATTATAATAAAAATTTTAACACATCTTTAAATTAATATTTGATATAATCAGCCCTAATAGTGAAAAAAAATTATAAAGGTGTAATATGGGTTGTAATTTAGACAAATTAACTTCTTTTAAAGATAATTGTGGCTTCGGTTTGGTTGCTCATTTAAAGAATAAACAAACACATCAAAACTTAAATGATGCAATAACTGCATTAGAAAGAATGATGCACAGAGGTGCAGTAGCAGCTGACGGTAAAAGTGGAGATGGAAGTGGAATGCTTCTTTCTATACCAGATGATTTTATGAGAAAAATAGCATCTCAAAATGGAATTGATTTACCAAAATTATATGCAATAGCTATGGTATTTTCAAAAGGTAGTAAACAACTTGAAGTATTTAAAAATTATTGTGAAAAAAATGATTTAAAAGTACTTCTTACAAGAACAGTACCTGTTAATACAGATGCTTTAGGTGAACAAGCTTTAGCTATTTTACCAGATATCACACAGGTTTTTGTTGTACCAAATACGCTTGTATCTTCAAAAAGATTTGATGCTTTATTATATTTAGCAAGAAAAGAATCAGAACATGCATTAAAAGATGAGGAAGATTTTTATATACCTACATTTTCATCAAAAGTTATAGCCTACAAAGGGCTAGTTATGCCAACAACTATTAAACAATTTTATTTGGATTTAAATGATGAAGACTTTAAAATATCGTTTTCACTTTTTCATCAAAGGTTTTCAACAAATACTTTACCAAAATGGAGACTCGCACAACCATTTAGAGGAATAGCACACAATGGTGAGATCAACTCTGTTGAAGCAAATAGATTTAATGTTTTAGTAAAAACAGAAGCTATTAAATCAGAAGTATTTACAGAAGATGAATTAGATAGAATTTTTCCATTGTTACAAGATGGTGGAAGTGATAGTGCATCTTTAGATAATATGTTTGAATTTTTAATGATAAATGGTTTGGATTTTTTCAAAGCAGCTAGAAGTTTAGTACCAGCACCTTGGCAAAATGCACCATATATGGATAGTGAGTTAAGAGCATTTTATGAGTATAGTTCAGTGAGATTTGAAGCATGGGATGGTCCAGCTGCAGTTTCATTAACAGATGGTAGACATATTGGTTGTTTGATTGATAGAAATGGTCTAAGACCATCAAAATATTTTAGAACAAAAGATGATAGACTTTTTATAACTAGTGAATATGGTACAGTACTTATTCCAGATGAAGATATTATTGATAGAGGAAGACTACAAAGTGGTCAAATGATAGCTTTGGATATCAAAAATGGAACAGTTTTAAAAAATGATGATATCAACGACTATCTTAAATCTACTCAAAACTATGAAAAATGGTTAACATCAAATATGAAATACCTACAAGAGTATGTTGAAGAGACTTTTTCTGATTTAAGTGATTATAAATTTGAAGATTTAGCTAATAGACAAAAATACTCAAATATATCTTATGAAGCCTTAGATCAAATGATTATACCAATGGCAAATGAAGGTAAAGAACCAACTGGCTCTATGGGTGATGATACTCCATATGCATGTTTTTCAAATAAAAATAGAAATTTTACAGATTATTTTAGACAAAAATTTGCACAAGTAACAAATCCACCTATTGATCCATATAGAGAAAAGATTGTTATGTCTTTAAATACAGGTTTAGGTCATGCTTATAATATTTTGGAGGAGTGTGAGCATAACTCTAAAAGACTAAAAGCAGTAAGCCCAATCTTGATGAAAGAAAAATTTGATGTAATGAAAAGATTTGGTGATAAATCTGATGAGTTATATGATAAAGATTTTAAATCAAAATCATTTACTACAACTTTTGAAACAGATTTAGAAGCATCATTGAAAAAACTTTATAAAGATGTAAAAGAAGCAGTAGAAAATGAAAATATTAGTATTGTTATTTTAGATGATAGAGAGATAGATAAAACAAAAAAAATCATACCAATGGCTATGGCAGTTGGATATGTAAATCATAAGTTACAAAATGACAATACAAGAAGTACAGTATCTATAGTAAGTGTTACAAGTGAAGTGTATGACCCACATAGTGCAGCAGTTTTAATCGCCTTTGGGGCAGCTGTAATATACCCTTATATGATGTATGCATCTATTGTTTCATATTGTGAAAGAAAAAATATATCATCTTATGAAGTTCAAAAGAAATTAAAAAATAGTATGAAAGCTATTGGTGCTGGTTTACTAAAAATTATGTCAAAAATGGGTATTGCCACAATTGCTAGTTATAGAAACTCATTTTTATTTGATATTATTGGATTAAGTGACCAAATTGTTTCAGACTGTTTTGAGCATGCGAATAGTGATTTGGCTGGTTTGACTTATGAAGATATAGAAAAAAGAATTGAACAAACACATATCGATGCATATTTTGATGATAAATCGATGTTTCCTTTAAATATGGGTGGTTTTTATAAGTATATTGATGGTGGAGAATATCATGATTATGCTCCAGTTGTGACACACGCGATGCACAATAAAAATGCAACAGGAAAAGAAGATATTAGTGATTTTAAAGGTTTAAAAAGATTAATAGAAAATAGAGGTCAAAAGTTTATTAGAGATTTCTTTGAGTTTAATAGTGATAAAGATGCTATTAGTATTGATGATGTTGAGTCAAAAGATGAAATTTTCAAAAGATTTGCAGCAGCTGCTATGTCTTGTGGTTCTATCTCAGTTGAAGCACATGAAGCAATTGCGGTTGCTATGAATACAATTGGTGCTCAATCAAACTCAGGTGAGGGTGGAGAAGATCCAGCGAGATTTAACACTCTTAAAAATTCAAAAATCAAACAAGTTGCATCAGGAAGATTTGGTGTAACACCAGGATATTTAGTAAACTGTGAAGAGCTTCAAATCAAACTAGCTCAAGGTGCAAAACCAGGTGAGGGTGGTCAGCTTCCAGGAGCAAAAGTAACTCCAATGATCGCAACACTACGACATACAACACCAGGTGTGACACTTATATCTCCACCGCCACATCATGATATATATTCTATTGAAGATTTAGCACAACTAATATTTGATCTTAAACAGATAAACCCAAATGCTAAGGTTACTGTGAAGCTAGTATCATCTGTAGGTGTTGGTACTATTGCTTCTGGTGTTGCTAAAGCATATGCAGATAAAATTATTATCTCAGGTGCTGATGGTGGTACAGGTGCTGCACCACTTACATCTATCAAACATACTGGAAATGCGTGGGAACTAGGTCTTAGTGAAGCACACAACTCACTTAAAGCAAATCATTTAAGAGGTATGGTTCATCTACAAACTGATGGTGGATTAAAAACAGGTTTAGATGTAGTCAAAGCAGCGATGTTAGGTGCAGAATCATATGCATTTGGTACATCAGTATTAACACTTCTAGGTTGTAAAATATTAAGAATTTGTCATACAAATAAATGTTCTGTTGGTGTTGCTACACAAGATGAAAGTTTAAGAGATAAATTTACAGGTACTGTAGAGAGACTTATATCTTATTTTGAATTCTTAGCAGAAGATGTTAGAGAGATTTTGGCTAGCTTAGGATATAAATCAATTGAAGAGATTGTTGGTAGAAGTGACTTATTAAAAGTTTTAGATGATGAGTTCTCTAAAAAGTTTGATTTTCAAAATGTATTAAGAAAAATTGATGGGATAGATACTTGTCAAGTAGATTTCAATGAGCCATATGATAAAAATGAAGATTCACATAAACTTCTTCAAAAAGTTATGCCTTCAATTGAAAATCCAAATATACCTATATCTATTAATAGTGAAATAACAAACTTAAATAGAAGTTTTGGGACATTAACTTCTGGTGAAATAGCAAAAAGATATGGTGATGCAGGTCTTCCAGAAGATACAATTACATATAACTTAAATGGTGTAGCAGGACAATCATTTGGTACATTTTTAAGTAAAGGTATCTCTATATATCTTGATGGTGTAGCAAATGACTATGTCGGTAAAGGTATGAGTGGTGGTAAAATAATAGTAAAACCAAAGCTACAAGGTAGCAGTTATGCAGGAGCTGGTAATACTTGCTTATATGGTGCTACAGGTGGAAAGCTTTATGTTAGAGCATCTGTTGGTGAGAGATTTGCTGTTAGAAATTCAGGAACTATTGCTGTTGTTGAGGGTACTGGTGATTCACCATGTGAATATATGACAGGTGGTATTGTTGTAATTCTTGGTCAAACAGGTATAAACTTCGGTGCAGGTATGACAGGTGGTCTTGCTTTTATATACGATCCACAAAGAGAGTTTGCAGACAAAATGAATCAAGAGCTAATAGAAGCTCTTAGAATTGATACTGATGATACAGAACTTGAAAGAATTTATTTAAAAAATACTTTAAAAGATTATCTAAGTGAAACAGAGTCTTTAAAAGCACAAGAGATTTTAGAGCATTTTAGATCAGAAATTAGAAACTTCTGGATGGTAAAACCAAAAGATATGACAATTTTACCTTTAAATCCAGAGCAGGGAGATTAAAATAATGTTAAATTTTACAAAAGTAGATAGAAACAACCCCTTAAAAAGAGGGGTAATGGAGAGAATAAAAGACTTCAATGAAGTTTATACAGTTTTTGATAAAAACAAAGCCCAAGAGCAAGCGGAAAGATGTATTGGTTGTGGGGATCCTTATTGTCATAATAAATGTCCATTACACAATATAATACCTGCATGGTTAAAAGAGACTGCAAGCAATGACTTAGAATTAGCTTTTAATATCTCAAATGAAACTTCACCATTTCCAGAAATATTAGGAAGAATATGTCCTCAAGATGTTTTATGTGAAGGTGATTGTACGCTAAATGATACACATGGTGCTATTACTATTGGTGCAGTTGAGACACATATTAGTGAAACAGGTTTTGATAATGGTCTAACACCTAAATTTTCAAATAATAAGATAGGTAAAAAAGTAGCTATTGTTGGAAGTGGACCTGCTGGAATAAGTGCTGCAACTTTTCTTTTAAGAGCTGGTGTTGATGTTGATATGTATGAAAGAGCAGCTAAAGCTGGTGGACTTTTGACATATGGAATACCTGGATTTAAGCTTGAAAAACAGAGAGTTCAAAGAAGAGTTGATTGGCTTGTTGAAGCTGGAATGAATCTGTATACAAATTGTGAAATTGGAAAAAATAAACATTTTGAAGAGTTAGAAAATAACTATGATGCTGTATTTATAGCAATTGGTGCTACTAAAGGTAAATATCCTAAAATTGATGGTGAAAAAAATGATAATGTTTATTTAGCTATGGATTTTTTAACAAATATTCAAAAAAGAAATTTTAATGAAGATGTTTCTAATTTTATCGATGTAAAAGATAAAGAGATAGTTGTTATTGGTGGTGGTGATACTGCTATGGATTGTGTAAGAACTTCAGTAAGAGAGGGTGCAAAAGCTGTTAAGTGTCTCTATAGAAGAGATGAAGCAAATATGCCTGGTAGCAAAAAAGAGGTTGTAAACTCAAAAGAGGAGGGTGTTGAATTTATTTTTAATGTTAGCCCTGTATCTATAGATAAAGAGGGTGTAAACCTTATAAAAACATCTATGAGTGAAGCAGATGAGAGTGGTAGACAAAGTGTAAAAATAGTTGAAGGTAGTGAGTATCTACAAACAGCAGATATTGTTATACTTGCTTTAGGATTTGATCAAGAGTTACCACAGTTTATTCAAAAAAGTGAACTTGAACTTGATAAGTGGAATGGTATAAAAGTAACTGATGGACAAAAAACATCAAATAATAAAATATTTGCTGGTGGTGATAGTGTAAGAGGTGCTGATTTAGCTGTGACAGCAGCTGCAGATGGAAAAGCTGCAGCAAAAGCAATAATTGAATCATTTAAAATATAATTAATAGTTGGTTTTATTTATGACAAAAATAGAATCATTATTAAAAGATGGGGCAGATGCAAACACAAAGGATCATAAAGGTTTTACACTTTTAATGAACTTTGTGAGTCTAAATGATGTTGAATCTACAGAAGCACTTTTAGCCTATGGTGCCTCTGTAAATTCAAAAGATTTTTTAGGATATTCAGCTGTAGATTATGCTACAAATGTTAATGCAATTGATTGTTTAAAAGTTTTAGTTGATAATGGGGCTGTGATCACTTCTGATAACTATATGTTAGCAGTAAATAAAAATAAAAAAGATGTAGTAAAATATTTTGATACACTTGACCCTGATAAACATATTTTTTTAAAAAAGAGGAATAAATGAAAGTAAAACAAAATGAGATTAAAACTCTTCTTGATGCTTTACCATATATAAAAGAGTTTAGAAATAAAATCATAGTTATAAAATATGGTGGTTCAGCTCAAACAAGTGGTGAACTACAGGAAAAATTTGCTCAAGATATCTCATTGTTACAACTTGTTGGTATAAAACCAGTTATTGTACATGGTGGTGGCGCTAAAATAACTGATATGCTAAATAAACTTAATATTAAATCACAATTTGTAGATGGACATAGAGTCACATGTGAAGAGAGTATGAAAGTAGTAGAGATGGTTTTAAGTGGTGAGATAAATAAAAACATCACATCTCTTCTTAATTATCATGGAACAAAAGCGATAGGAATTAGTGGAAAAGATAGTCATAGTATAGAAGCAAAACCAAAAGAAAATGGTAAATTTGGTTATACAGGTGAAATAACATCAATAAATGCAAATATGATACTTGACCTTATAGAAGAGGGTTTTGTACCTGTTATAGCCCCTATAGCAAATAGTCAAACCCCTAACCATCCTGGTTTTAATATAAATGCAGATATAGCTGCATCTAAAATATCAATAGCACTTAAAGCTGATAAAGTTCTATTTTTAACAGATACAAAAGGTGTACTTAGTAAAGATGGTAAATTGTTACACTCATTGGATAAAATTGATGTTGATAATTATAAAAAAAATGACACAATCGCTGGTGGAATGATACCCAAAGTTGATAGTTGTATTGATGCTATTTACAATGGTGTTAGAAAAGCACATGTAATAGATGGTAGAGTAGAGCATAGTATACTACTTGAGTTATTTACAAGTGAAGGTATAGGGACACAGTTTTTACAAAAATAGTAAAATAATATAATAAAGGATAAAATTTATGTTTATAGAAACAAGAGGAAATGATGGTATAAGAGAAAAAGAGGTTCAATTTTCTGATGCTATATTAAATCCAAGTTCATCATTTGGTGGACTTTATGTCCCTAAAGAGATTCCATTTTTAGGTGAAGAGTTTTTAGAAAAACATATCAATACAAACTATAAAGAGTTGGCATTTGATATTTTGAAATCATTTGATATTGATATTGATGAAAAAATAATTAACGAAGCTTTAGATTTGTATGATAACTTTGATGATAATTCTAATCCATCTCCTGTTGTTAAAATTCAAGATGATCTTTTTGTAAATGAACAATATCATGGTCCAACTCGTGCTTTTAAAGATATGGCTTTACAACCATTTGGTCATATTTTAAGTTCAATCGCTAAAAAAAGAGAAGAAAAATATCTTATTTTGGCTGCAACTAGTGGAGATACTGGACCAGCTGCACTTAATACTTTTAAAAATAAAGAGGGTATAAAAGTTGTATGCCTTTATCCAAAAGGTGGAACTAGTGATGTTCAAAGACTTCAAATGGTAACTGAAGATGGTGAAAATCTAAAAGTAATAGGTATAAATGGAAACTTTGATGATGCACAATCTGCACTAAAAACACTTCTTGCAAGTTCTAGTTTTAAAGATGAGTTAATAAAAGATGATATTAAACTTAGTGCTGCAAATAGTGTAAATTTTGGAAGAATTATATTTCAAATTGTGTACCACTTTCAAAGTTATTTAGAACTATTAAGAAAGAGTGAGATAAAACTTGGAGAAAAAATATATATAAATGTACCAAGTGGAAACTTTGGAAATGTTTTGGGTGCATATTATGCACAAAAGATGGGACTTCCTGTTGAAAAACTATTAGTTTCATCAAATGAAAATAATAT
Source organism: Campylobacterota bacterium (assembly GCA_034660335.1). Taxonomy (GTDB): domain Bacteria; phylum Campylobacterota; class Campylobacteria; order Campylobacterales; family Arcobacteraceae; genus JAIOSF01. Next base: position 28,638 of record JAYEJC010000140.1, on the reverse strand, counting down.
CTTAACACAATGGCTAACTTTAGGTATCTATGATATAAGAGGCAAAGAGCTAAAACTTACAAAATCACCAGCTATGGATATCTTAAAATCATCAAATATAGAAAGGGTCATTTACGATATTTGTGGTGCATTTAGAACAAAAGAGCTGATGGAATCTCTAAATGAAAATGGCTACTTTGAACATACAAAAGCTGAATTAGAGGTTTTAAAACAATATTTTAGTGCAACATATAGTGATGATTCTTATGGATTAAAAACTATTAAAAAATATGTTGATGATGGATATTTGATGGACCCACACACTGCAACCTGTATAAAAGGTTATGAGAATTTAAAACAAAAAGATTTAAAAACTGTTATATATTCAACTGCTGAGTGGACAAAGTTTTCACCAACGGTATTAAATGCACTAAATGAAGATGATATTAATTATTCAGATAAAGAAGCATTAGAATCAATATCAAAAAAATTAGATTTAGTGATACCAAAACAAATTGATCAATTATTTGAAGCAGATATTATACATAATACAGTTATTGATATAGAAAAGTTAGAGGACGAAATCGTACTATTTTTAAAAGGTTGAGATATGTTAAAAAAAGAAGATTGTATAGGTATAAAATTATTATATGTTGAAGATGATGCTGTAGCAAGAGAAGCTACTTTACGAATATTTAATAGGTTTTTTGATGATATTGTAGTCGCAGTAGATGGTAGTGATGGTTTTGAAAAATTTAAAGAACAACAACCTGATATTGTGATTACTGATATTAATATGCCAAATATGAATGAGATAGAGATGTTAGAAAATATCTCTAAAATAAATAAAACTGTTTATAAAATTGCACTTACAGCTAATTCTGACCAACAATCTTTTCTTGATACGGTTAAAGTTGGTGTTAATGGCTATATTATTAAACCAATGGATGTTATGCAATTTGTATCTACTTTAGAAGTAGCTATTAATCATATAAAGGTTGTGCAAGATATAAATAGCTTACAACAATATAAAGATATAGTTGATAGCTCAAGTATAGTTTCAAAATCAGATAAACAAGGTAAAATAACTTTTGTAAATGATAAGTTTTGTGATATATCTGGATATACAAGAGAAGAATTAATCGGAAAACAACATAATATAGTAAGAGACCCATCTACACCTAAAGATGTGTTTGCTGATATGTGGAAGACTATAAAAAGTAAAAAAGTATGGACAGGTCAAATAAAAAATAGAGCAAAAAATGGGCATAACTATTATGTAGATGCTACAATTTGTCCTATTTTAGATATAAATGGTGATGTTATTGAGTATATTGGTTTAAGAAATGATATATCAGATATGGTCAATCCTAAAAAACTATTATTAGATGCTTTAAAATTAGTAAAAAATCCACTTTTAGTTATGGCAAAAATTGAGAATTTTTCAAACTATGAACATATTTATGATGAAAAAACAATAGATAAGCTTGAAAATTATTTTGAAAAAGCTTCAATTGGTTTTATGCCAAATGGATGCTCATTTGATAAAGTTTTTTATCTAGGTGATGGTGAGTATGCATATTTAAAAGATGTAGATGATAGTAGTGATATTAATGCTACTCAAAAAGAGATTCAACTGAAAAAATTTCAACAAAATGTTATTGATTCAACAGTGACTATTGATGGGTATGATTTTGATATTGATGTTACTATTAGCTTTTCAACAAAATTAGAAAAGATATTTGAAAATGTAAAATTTGGTTTAAATAGAGCTATAAAAAATAAAATTGGTATTATTTTTTCAAACGACTTAATTGAAGAAGCAAAAGATCAAGTTATAAAAAATCAAAAAACAGTAAAAATGATACAAAAAGCTATTAGTGAGAATAAAATTGTCTCCTATTTTCAAGCAATTACAAATAATGATACAATGAAAATTGAGAAATATGAATCACTAGTACGATTGATAAACGAAGAGGGTAGAGTTTTATCCCCTTATTTTTTCCTTGAAGTAGCAAAAGAGAGTGGTTATTATACTAAAATAACACAGATAGTAATAGATAACTATTTTAAGGCATTAGATAAAACAGATAAAGAGATATCGCTAAATCTTTCAGCAATCGATATAGAAGATTTAGAGATAAGAAATAAACTAATAAATATGGTAACTGGAAATATCCATAATGCACATAGAATGGTATTTGAACTTTTAGAAGATGAAGAGGTAAAAGATTTTGAAGTTGTAAAAGATTTTATATCACTTGTAAAAACATTTGGGGTTCAAATTGCTATTGATGATTTTGGGGCAGGTGTGTCAAATTTTGAGAGACTTCTTGATTATCAACCAGATATTTTAAAAATTGATGCTTGCCTGATTAAAAATATTGATAAAGATAAATATAGTAGAGATGTTGTAGAAACACTCCAATTATTTGCATGGAAACAAAAAATAAGAACAGTTGCTGAGTTTGTTGAAACAGAAGAGATTTTACAAACGGTAAAAGATATTGGTATAAACTATACACAAGGTTATTTATTAGGAAAACCAGAACCTCTTTAGAAAATTATTTAAGAGGTGGTATATTTTAGCTATTTTGTAAAATAGGTAAAAATATACATCACAACGATAACAATAAATATAGTTTTTAGCACCTCTTTTATTGTCACTGTTGGATTTAGTATTCCACAATATTCACATCGTCTTGTACCTTTTTTTACAGGTGCTTTACAGTTTCTACACTCTTGAAATTCTTCATCTTTCATAATTAATTATATATCCCATCAAGTAAACTATCTACAAATTCATCAGGACTAAATGGCATAATATCATCGGCTTTTTCACCAATTCCTATATAAAATATTGGAAGTTCTAGTTGATTTGAGATACTAAACAAAGCACCACCTTTTGCTGTTCCATCTAGTTTTGTTACTATTATTCCATCAATACCTATAATTTCATTAAAGGCTTTTGCTTGAGCAATAGCTGTGTTTCCTTGAGTCCCATCTAAAATCATTATTTTTTGGTGTGGAGAACCCTCTTTTGATTTGTTACAAACTTTTACTATTTTTTTAAGTTCATTTGATAAATTAGTTTGAGTTTGTAATCTACCTGCTGTATCAATAATAGCATGATCAAAATCTTTTGCAATTGCTGATTGTATTGTATCATAAGCAACAGCACTTGGATCATGTCCTTGCTTTGTTTTTATAATTGGAACATCAAGTTTATCTGCCCAAGTAGAAAGCTGTTCTATTGCAGCTGCTCTAAATGTATCACCAGCACCTAGAAGTACTTTTTTATTATTTTGTTTATACATATTTGCTAGTTTTGCTATGGTTGTGGTTTTTCCAGCTCCATTAACTCCGATGATTAGCTCAATAAAAGGTTTTGGAATATTGCTATAGTCTATATCAGGAGCATGTTCAAAAAGCATCACAAGTCTATGTCTTAGCTGATCTCTTGTTATTAGATCAGGTAGTCCATCCATAGCTTTTTCTACTATTTCGTATTCCATATCTGCTTCAATTAGTAACTCCTCAATTAAATCAAACTCTATTTTCTCTTTTTTAATAGGAACTATTGATTTAAAGTTACTTACTGTTTTTTCTAAAGCTTTTGCAAAAAAACCTTTTGATTGCTCTTTTTTGTTTGATTCAATCTCTTTAGAATTGTCTAATTGAACATCTTGCTTGAAAGTTTGATTATCAATATCTATCTCATTTTCATCAATATCGGTTTTGGTCTCTTTTGTATCGTTATTACGAAACTTCTTAAAAATACCAAACATTATTTCATCTTTATCGCTTTTTTAATATCTTGCATTAACATCTCTTCAGGTTTCATACCTATATAATACTGCACAAATTCACCTTTTTTATTAAATAAAACCATAAATGGTATTGAGCCATTAGGGTTCAATTCGCTAACAGCACCAAAAAGTTTTCCATTATCACCACCTGTTGTGACTGGATATTTGATTTTAAAATCTTTTATAAAAGTTTTTAACTCTTCTGAATCAGTTTTTCCACCACCTCTTTGACCAACATCGATACCTATTAATTCAAAATCTTTTTGTAGTTTTTCTCTAATATGATTTAGATGTGGTATTTCGGCTTTACATGGTGGACACCATGTTCCAAAAAAGTCAAGTAATACAACCTTATTTTCCATACCTTCAAACTGCCATCCATTTTTCACATCTGCTATGATTTTCAAACTTTTACCTGTGCTTGTGATTAGGTTAAATGTTGGTATTTGTTGGTTTTGTCTATTTTTTACTTCATTTTTTTGCTCTGTTTTATTTGCAACCACTGTTTCATCAATACTCTCTTTATCAGAGCATCCACCAAGTAGCGTAATTGACAAAATAGATAATAACGCTAAATTTTTAAACTTCATTTTTAGTTCCTTTAGATAGAATATAAACTGGATTTTATCCTAAAAAGGCTTAATATGACTAAAGAGGACTTTAGAAAACAATGTTTTATGAAGTTACAAAATTGTAGTAAAATTGGAAAAATTAAAAAAGATAAAATAATTTATAAAAAAATTCTAAATATTATTGACTTTCATAAACCGAAAAAGATATTACTTTATATATCACTTAAAGCTGAAGTTAATCTGCAAGCTTTGATTAATAAACTAAGGAAAAGAGATGATATTGAAGTTTATGTACCTTTTATGAAAGGTAAATCATTTGTACCAGTTAAATATAGACTTCCACTAAAAAAGAAAAAATTTGGAATAAAAGAGCCAAATTATTCAACATTTAAAAATAATAAAATATCATTTGATATGGTAGTGGTTCCTATTATTGGTGTTGATTATACTTTTAGAAGAGTTGGTTTTGGTGCTGGTATGTATGATAGATATTTTGAAACTTTAGATAAAAAACCAATTACTATTTTCACGCAGTTAAAGCTATGTTATACAGATAATTTAGTAACTAACAAATATGATATTAAGCCAGATTATATAATTACATAAAAAGGTTTATTAAATGGAAACAATTATTATTATTAGTATTGTTATCGCTATTATAGCTGCTTTTATTAGCTATATTGTGACAAATAAAGTTAACAATGCAAAATTTGATGCCTATACAGAACAAGCAAAGGCAAAAGCAAATGTTATTGAACATGAAGCACAAGTTATTTTAAAAGATGCTAAATCCAAAGCAAAAAGGGATTTTGACAGAGAGTTTCATACTACAAGAAAAGAGTTAGAGGCAAAAGAGAGAGAGTTAAATAATTTAGTTAAAGTAGAATCTAACAAAATAAATAAAGATAAGGGATTAATAGAAAACTTAAAAACTGAATCTATAGCTTTAAAGAATGGTTTAGAGATACAGAAAAAAACATATGAAAATAAGATAAAAAAAGTTATCAAGATACTTGAAAATGCAAGCGGATTAACACAAAATGAAGCAAAAGATATAATGATAAATCAAGTCAAAGAGCAACATAGAGATGAGATAGCTTCTTTATTTAGAAAAGAGTATAAATTAGCTAAAGAAAATTCTAAAAAAGAGGTTAATAATATCTTGTCACACGCAGTTACAAGATATGCAGGAGATTTTGCTGCAGAAAGATTGATAAATCATATTCTTCTTCCTGATGATGAAGCAAAAGGTAAGATTATTGGTAAAGAGGGTAGAAATATCAAAGCTTTAGAGTTTTGTTTGGGTGTTGATATCATAATAGGAGATATACCAAATACCATTACAATTAGTAGTTTTAATCTATATAGAAGAGCTATATCAACTAGAACTATTGAGGAGTTACTTGAAGATGGTAGGATACATCCTGCCAGAATAGAAGAGGTCTATGCTAGTGTGAAATATGAATTTGATAAAAATATAGATAAAGAGGGTGAAGAAACTATTGCTGCTCTTGGTATTAAAAATATGCATAAAGAGCTTATTCATCTTATTGGAAAGCTAAGATATCGTGCTAGTTATGGACAGAATGCTTTAGCACATACACTTGAGGTTGCAAATTTAGCTGGACTTATCGCTTCACAACTTGGTGGAGATACTATTTTAGCAAGAAGAGCAGGGCTTATGCACGATATAGGCAAAGCTTTAACTCATGATATGCCAGGTAGCCATGTAGATATTGGTGCAGATTTATGCAAAAAGCTTGGTGAACCAGAAGAGGTTATAAATGCAATATATGCACATCATGGTCATGAAGAAGCTACAAGTATAGAATCAGCCGCAGTTTGTGCAGCAGATGCACTAAGTGCTGCTAGACCAGGTGCTAGAAGGGAAGTGCTTGAAAGTTTTCTAAAAAGAGTTGAAGAGATTGAGTCAATAGCTACAAGTCATGAAGGTGTTATAAATGCTTATGCAATCAATGCAGGTAGAGAACTAAGGGTATTAGTAAATGCAAAACTTTTAAATGATGATGAATCTATACTTTTAGCTACAGAAATAGCAAAACAAATAGAAGATAAAGTACAATATCCAGGTGAGATAAAAGTAAATGTTATTAGAGAGATACGATCAGTTGGATATGCTCGTTAGAATTGTATTATAAACAAAGGGATAGAATTGATTCTATCCCTTTTTTATTATCTAATTAAATCTTAAACTCCATCTCTATCTCTTTTGCTTTTTGAATACCAATCATAGTAAAACTATCATCTGTGATGTAGTTGAGTGCTTTTAAGTTTTTGAGGTATTTTTTACCTGTTTTTTTTGTAAAAACTCTTGAGTTTTCCATCACATTTATAACATCAATAAATGTTTCATCATCTTGTTTTTTGTATAATCCTAATAACAATACTCTTTGCTCTATATTATCCATCTCTAAATCATTTGCCATAAAAATACCTTTTTGTAGTAATATGCTATGGCTAAAAAGCCAAGCCCTAAAATTGTTGTAATTATATCAAGTCCAACTAAAGATGCCATTAGACCTATAAATATTGTTGTGGTGATATTTGCAAGCATAAAAATCATCTCATTATAAGCAAGTACTCTCCCTAGATATGAGGGTTCTACTACCTCTTGAAGCATAGCGTAGGTATAAGACCAAATAGTTGTAGTAGCAAGTCCTGTTAAAAATACTCCAAATAGTGCTACATAGAAGCTACTTTGTACGGTACTCCAAATAATAATAGATATCCCTTGAGCTATAAAGATATATAATAGTCTCTCTTTTGTAATCCAACTGCTTATAAAAAGTGGTCCTACCATCAAAGCTAAAGCCCTAGTAGCATTAGTAAGTCCAATAGCTAAAGGGACTGCCAAAACATATTTGTAGTGATAATCAGCAAGGAGAGTCACTAAAGCATCAAATGCAGTTAATCCAACACTTGCATGTAAAAAAATATAGTGAAATATCTTTTTATTGTTTTTAAGATAAGTGATACCCTCTTTGATTGAGTGTAAAATAGTTGTTTCTACTTTTGTTGCTGTGATATTAAAATTGATTTGAAAAAGTATCATAAGTGCCATAAAGAAAAAAAGTGCATCAATCAAAAAAGATATCTTTACCCCATAAAGATTGACTATAATTCCACCAAAAGCCATACCAGCTGTGAAGGTAAATGACCATATTATAGAGTGAAGTTCATTTGTTTTTACTAAAGCTTCTCCACTTAAAAGTTTTGGCAAAAGAGTCATTTCGGTTGTGAAAAATATTGAAGCACTTCCCATTCGTATAAATAAAAATATAAGTAACATCCAAATATCACTTAAGGAGTTAATCAATAAAAAGCAAAGAGTCATAGTAAGCTCTGTGCAAAGTAGGGATATCATCAGAGGTTTGACAGGTACTCTATCTACTATACTTCCACTAAAAGGAGCTAAAATAACACCAGGTAAAAGATGCATAGCAGTAACTATCGATATCATAATAGCACTAGCACCAAAATCTACAAGCATAGAATAGATAGCAACATTTGAAAACCACGCACCAAAATATGCTATAAATTGTAAGGCGGATATCTGCCTTACTATTTTATGAGTTTTAAAAAGTTCTTTATATGTCAAAGGTTTATATGGTTATTTAAACTCTATTTTTGTAAGTTTTGAGAATGTTTTTGGATTTGGAAGGATTATTTCACATTTGTATGAAGAGATATGTTTACTATCTGCTACTGTATAAATTTTTGATATCTTTATATCTGTTTTTTTATCATCTAAATAGATAGTTTTTGTTTTTATTTGAGATGCTTTATCTATAGGTATATAAATTTCAAGTTTACCTTGACTTAAATCCATAGCTGTATATAAAAGTGTCCCAGGATTTACATAATCTCCAAATTCAACCCCAATATCATATATATAGCTATTTTTTACTGTTAGGGTTTTTTTAGCTATTGTGTCCTTTAGTGTTTCTATTTTTGTTTTAAGATCACTTATGCTTGATTCTATATTTAAAATCTTTATTTTTTGATTATCTTTATCAAATTTTGATTTTGAAGATATCTTTTTATAGCTTTCTAATGTACTATTTTCTATAGTTAATATATCTTCTAAACTTTTTAATTTTATTTTTGATTGTTCTAGATCAATTTTATTTACTCTTGAATCTATCTTGACTATTATTTTATTTTTAACATCACTAGCTTCTAATTTATTATTTACAAAAACTATTTTACCAGATGTTGCTGCTTTTATATTGTAGGTATTTATTGGTTCAATTTTTGAGTAATACTCCATTGCAAACATACAAGAACTAACCATCACCAAACTTGTCAAAATTTTTTTCATTTTTTATCCTCTATTTTTATTAATTGAAATATATCATTATTTATCTTTATTTCTAGTTTAACTCTTTTGTTTGTATCATTTATGCAGTTTGCTTTATAGGTTTTACCCTGAAACAATACTTTTATATGATCTAAAGTCAAGATATTATCACTATAGTCTAAAGCAATATTAACGATAGATTCTCTATATTTTTTTATAAAATTATCTATATCATCTTTTGGTATATCAAAAATCAAATCTTTATTTTCATATCTATTAAAACCATAAATATCATCTACATATAGAGTAGCTGATACTTTTTTTAATAGTTTATTAAATTTTACATTTTTTATTTTTGGTTTTCCATATATTATTTTAAATGATTTATTTATACTGTTTTGAACAATAGGGTATAGGTTTTTATCTATTTCATAAAACTTTTTTAACTTTTTTAATTTTGAATTATAAAATGAGATTTCACCTTGATATTGTTCATCTATAGTTTTTTGCTCTTTTGCTCTATCTTCTTTAATAGTTTTGTATCTTTGAATAAAACTAAAGTGTCTTTCATATTTCACTGGTACTATTTCGCTATTATCTTTTAGTTCTGCTTTTATTGGTGGCTTAGGGATGATCTGTTTTAACTCTTCATTTACAAATAGATTAACTAATATATTTATTTTATCATCTGTTGATAGATTATCATATGGATTTACTAAAGAAAATGATAATATAGGTATAAAAAGTATAATAAATTTAATCATTTTTTAAACCTTGATCTTACACACCTTACATAACAATCATAATCTTTACTATCTTTATATGTTGCACCTGTTTTAAACCCTACATACCAAGCATAAGCATCATTTGTTATATCTTGTGATCTTGACCAATAACTAGTATGCTCTATATACTTAAACTCATCATATAGTGCTGGTTTTGCTTTTTTTATATTTGCTATTGTTTGAAGCTCTTTTATTGTGGGTAGCTTCCAATCTGTAAATCCATTTAGTGTAAGACTATTGCAGTACTCTTTTGCTAGCGTCCATCCTGATTTGTATTGTATCACATCTATATTGTCTTGCCACATAATATTTTTTGATATATCTATGACAACATTATCACTTTTTACATATATAGAGTCAGCTATTAAGTGAATATTGATAAATAAAAGAAAATAAAATAATCTCAAAATAGCTCCCCTTCTGCTTCCATATCTCTTACACACCTTACATTGTATTTCAACCCTCTTAGTGCAGTTCCTGTTTGACCATATTTAAAATCAATATACCAATTTGCACTAACATCAGAAGCATCAGGAGATATAGTCCAGTATCTATTTGATCTAATATGTTGTATCTCATCTATTTTAGCAGGATCAAATCTAAAATAATTTACAAGTTTTAACAACTCATCATAAGTTGGTAATCTCCAGTCATTTTTTGTAGCTAAATGAAGTGATTTACAATATCTTATTGAGCTTAAAGCACTATATTTTAGATCTTTCATAGATTTATCATCTTGCCATAATAAGCCATTGTTTAGTAGTGTTACATCTGAATATTTTTTTAATTTAGCTACTCTTATTTTTTTGAGTTCATCATAATAGTTTTGAACTTTTTGTGGATAATTTTTATTTACATAATCTTTGATCATATCTTTTATATCATTTTTATTCATACCTATTTTGATAGTATCACCCCAATAAAATATTTGAGCTTGACTTGATGTATAAAGGATAATAGAAAAAATAATTATAGCTGTATATCTAATTTTTTATCCTTTATTGTTTTTAGTATCTCTTTTTTTATCTGTTTAAATTTAATATCTTTATTTTTATCTTCTAAAGTATATATTATTTTATCTAATTCATTATCAATATTTATATAAACAACCAATATATTTAATAACTCATCGATTGTTTTTGATGATTTTACTTTTTTTTCTAAAGATGTATCTATATGTTTTTCTTTTTTTGTGCGTGATATATAAGTGTATAATAAAAATATAAATAGACCAACTAATATACCAGATAAAAAATAGATAATTTTTTGATTATCAGTAGTTTTAATCACTTTTATTATTGATTTTTCACTACTTTGATTTATCTCTTGGTAGTTTTTATTAGAAACTTCTAGAGTTGGTTTTTGTTTTTTTATACCTTTTATTTTTATATTATACTCTTTAGTATATTTTGTTTTTATAGTTTTTGTATTTTTATCAAAATATTTCAACTCTACAACTGGTATCTTAAAATCACTTGAACCTACTATAGAGTATGTTTTTTTATATGTTCCACCATATATTGAGTTTTTTAGATTGTATTGTTTTGTTGCTGGGTTATCATATACTGTAGTATTTGGAATATTTAGTTTGATCTCATCTATATCATCAAGATTACCACGACCTTGAATAGTAATATTGTATGATACAGCATCGCCTTGAGATACAGATGTTTTATCAATACTAGATTTTATCTCAAAATCACCAATTAGTTTTGTATTTTCTGGTAGTTTTTTTATACTTAAATCTATTTTATTAGAGTATACGGGTGTTATTTTTGTATTGTTTTGGGTGAAAAATCCATAATTTGAATATCTATTATCCATTGTTACTATACCAATTTTAAGTGGATTTATTGTTAAATTACCACTTTTTTGAGGAAATAACAGATAGTTTAACTCTTGTACTGCATATTTACCATCGTTATATTGTTTATTTTTTGTTTTTAGTTCTTTTACCCAAAAATCCTCAAATGATGGTTTGGTAAACTGTAAATCAACTATAGGTAGATCTTTTTTGTATTTAAAAGTTAGTTTTAAAACTATATCTTCACCTACATAGATATCTTTTTTATTTATTTCTAATGTTAAATCATATTTATCACTTGTGGTTTTTTTTATCTCTTTTAGATAAATATTTTTTGGATTTGTTTTGATGATTTTACCATCTATTTTAATACTATAAGATGGTATAGTCACATTTTTTGTTGGGATAAATGCATATGTTCTTTTTAATTTCTGGCTTCTTACTCCATTTATTATACTTGTACTACTTGATGTTCCCGCATTTTGCACTATAAAATCATCAATTTCATCAATATTAGGAAATTCTATATTTGCACCACTTGCACTGATACTAAATACCACTTGTTCACCTGTATAAAAATCATTTGGTGCAGTTAGTTTAACATTGGCATTTAAATTAATTTGTATAAAAAAGATAATTAAAAATATTTTAAATATATATTTACCATGGTTGAATATCATCTGTATCTCCTTTTTTGCTTTCTACTTTTTGAAGTAATATTGGTGTTGTTTTTTTATTTAATATTTTCATCCATTTTTTCTCTTCCATATCAGAAATATTTTGTTTTTTTAACTCTTTTGTTTGGTTTTGATTTTGTTTGTTTTGTTTATCTTGCTTGTTTTGTTTATCATTTTTCCCTTGTTTATTCTGCTTGTTTTGTTTGTTTTGTTGTTCTTTTTTTTCTTCTTCTTGATTCTGTTTATTTTGTTTATCTTGTTTATCGTTTTTGTTTTGTTTATCTTGCTTATCGTTTTTGTTTTGTTTATTTTGTTTGT
>JAYEJC010000140.1:0-16273 GCA_034660335.1 Campylobacterota bacterium | reverse complement strand
TGCTTGTTTTGTTTGTTTTGTTGTTCTTTTTTTTCTTCTTCTTGATTCTGTTTATTTTGTTTATCTTGTTTATCGTTTTTGTTTTGTTTATCTTGCTTATCGTTTTTGTTTTGTTTATTTTGTTTGTCTTGCTTATCTTTTTTATTTTGTTTTTTTAATGCCTCATTTACTAGTTTAAGATTTTCTTTTGTTTGTTTGTCATTTTCTAATTTTAAAGCTTTTTCATAAAACTCTTTTGCTTTTACTAAATTATTTAGCATCACATAACTATTCGCAATATTATGAAGTTTTTGATATTCAAGATGATTGTTGTTTGTTATTATTTTAGAATAAGTATCTATAGCTTCTTGGTATTTTTTATCTTTATATAAAGAGTTTGCTAGATTATAAAAACTTTGAGGTGTTGTTGATAACTTTCTATATATATCTGCAGCTTTTGTGAAGTTTTTATCTTTGTATAGTTTATTCGCTTCTTCAATATCATTAAATTCAAAAAAAGAACCATAACTAGACTCTGAGATAAAAGATATAGCTATCAGTACCAAAAAAGTTTTATTTTTTCTAAAAGATGGAAGAGAGCTTAATGCAAGTAGCAATACAAACAAGCCTAAAGCTAGAGGAAAATAAAATAACTCTGTATATGTTTTTATTTTTTGATTGTTTAGTTCCTCTTTTTTTGATTGACTATTTATTTGTGTGATAATTGCTTGAAGATCACTATTATCAAGTGTAAAATCAATATACCCACCACCACTTTTCAAAGCTAAATTTTTAATTGATTGATTTAGTTTTACTGTTACAATATTTCCATTTTTATCAGTCATATATCCAGATTCTGTAGGTATTGGTGCACCTTGATTTGTAGCTATACCTATTGTATATATCACTATCTCATTCTCTTTTGCAAAACTCAAAGATTTTTCATACTTTTTATTGTTTCCACCATCACTTAAAATAATTAAATTTTTTACTTTAAATTCACTTAACATATGTGATGTACCCTCTAAAACAGCATATATATTTGAACCATTTACAAAGTCTAAGTTTGTATCTAAGTTTTCAATTATATAGTTTAATGATATAAAATCTTCAGTAACAGGGCTAAGTATAAAAGAATCTTTTGCAAATAGAAGTATTCCTATTGTGGAGTTTTGACTTAATTTAATGATTTGTTTTAGTTTTTTCTTTGCTAAACTAATCCTATTTGGGTATATATCTGTTGCCATCATAGATTTAGATACATCAAGTGCTACTACTATAGGGATAAGATTTTGTTTGATTTCTTGCTCTTTTATATCTATTACAGGTCTAGATAAAGCAACTATAAATAAAATAAGTGTAATAAAAAAAAGTCCATTTCTGGTATTTTTATCTAATGACTTACCACCTACAATAAGTTTGTCTAAAATATCTTTTGAAAAATACCTTTTCATACCATCTTTATTTGTTAAAACCAATACAATTAGTAATATTAAAGGTATTAACATCATATAAAAAACATTTGGATGTAAAAATTGCATTATATATTTTCCCTTTTATTTTTAAGAAAAACAAAAATCAATAAACTTAAAAAACTTATCATCAAAGGATAAAAGAAAAAATATTCTTTTAATACAATTTTATTTTGTGTAAGTTCACTTTTCTCTAATTTATCAATTATGTTATATATATCTTTTAAGTTATCTTTTGTTTTTGCAACAAAAGTTTTACCATCATTTGATTTGGATAATATATCTAAAATATATCTATTTGATGATGCTATTGCTATAGTATATATTTTTATATTGTGTTTTTGTGCCATTTTACTTACTACTTTTAATGGAATAGAACTAGCCGTATCATCACCATCAGTTAGGGCTATTATTATTTTTGATTTTGTATCTCTATTTTTAAGAATATTTATAGAGGTTGCTATACTATCTATTAATGCTGTTTTTTCACCAACAATAGCAATATCTAATGACTTTAAAATCTTTTGTTGAGCTTTTTTATCATAACTAAGCGGAGATGCTGTCATAACACTTGAGCCAAAGACCACAATACCTATATTGTCATTAACTCTTTTAGAGATAAAATCTTTAACAATATCACGAACAACTTCCCATCTGTTTTGTTCAAAATCACTTCTATTGAATCCAACTTGTCTCATAGAACCACTAGTATCAAGGCTCAATACTATATCAAGACCATCTTTTTTATTATTTATTATATTTAGCTCTTTTATAGGTGATGCTAGGGCTATTATTGCAAATAATATTGTTATATATTTTAGTAGTTTAATGATAGTATTATTAGAGCCTTTTATACTTGAATATAGATTTATATGTGGAAAATAATATGATTGTGCTTTTGCTTTACAATATTTGTCACAAATTATAAATAGAATTAATATTAAAAAAACATATGGATATTCAAAACTTATATTTGTTAGTTGTTCAAGCATGAAGTGACTCCAAAAATATCTCATATTGTACTTTTATATCTTGAGGTAGCTCTGTTGATACAGTTTTTTTATATTTAAAATCTTCAAGATTGTGGTGTAATTCATTGAAAAGTCTTAGTTGTCTTTGAGTTGTTGCTAAGTATCTACCATAGTATGAGATATCATAGGCACTTTTTTTTGTATCATAAAAATCGATATTTGATAAATGGTTTAGATATATTTTATATTTATTATCATTTTTATTTTGAAAATAGTTATATATTAGATACCCTATTAAGCAAAAAAATAGAACGGCTAAAATGATAATACCATAATATATATAAATAGTATAATCAGGTATCTCTACTAATGGTTTTATATCATGTATATTCAACATATTTTATATTAATCTCTTTGTGTGTAAAATTTTTGCGATTATATCAAAAATTTAGTGAATTTTCAAAAATAAAAAATATATATGGTATAATCAAGCAACAATAAAACAAAAAAGGTTCGTTATGAAAAAATTTTTACTATTATTTACAGTGTGTGTATTACATATAAGTGCGTTTGCAGGGTCAAAAGCTGGTATTGATTTTAAGATAGGTACAGGATATATGGATACTGTAAAAACTGAGTATATTAACTCTGCATATGAAACAAACTCTTTAAGTACGATTGTAATAGGTGCTGGGGTAGAATATTATGATAACTCAAGTGTATATGTTGGTGGTGATATTGAGTTGGCTGTTGTTGATGATGCGTATACAAATGCGTATGGTTCACTTACAACTATATTTGGAAAAGTTGGTTTACATCTTGATAGATCAGTTATTGTATACGGTTTAGGTGGTTTTGCTTATCAGTCATTAAAATCTGATACTATAAGTACAAATGGTACAGGATATGTAGTAGGTGGAGGTATTAAGTTAAATCATAAAGAGAATATTGGTATGGAAGTAAACTTAAAAAGATCACAATTAAGTGATGAAGAAGATGAAACATACTATGTAAATAGTATAACTGTAAATGGTATTTTTTTCTTTTAGATTTGAACTAGCTTATTAGGTAATAATTATGAAATTTAAAAAATATATATATTTAGCACTTTTTTTACTCTTTTTTTATTATGTATTTATTGTAAATATATTTTTCACCATTAGTGCTATTGCATCTTTGTATATCGCATTTAGATTATATAAGTTTTATGCAAGAAAAAAACTCAATAAACTATCAACATCTAAAGAACTCTTCAAGCAAAGTGAATTAGGTCTATTTATCTCACTTGTTGCAAAAGTAGCAAAAGCAGATGGAAGAGTACAAGAGTTAGAAGCACAACTTATTGGTATGATGTTTGATGATATCTCAAAAGTTTTTGATCAAAAAGAGAAAACAAGATCGATTATGAAAGATATTTTCAATGAAGAGAAAGAGATAGATACAAATACAATACAAATAGCCCAAGAGTTAAATATACTTTTAGGCAAGAGTATTATAAAGCGTAGACATTTTGTTGAATTTTTAGTACAACTAGCTTTTATAGACAATGGTATTAGCAAAGAGGAAGATAGTATTTTACGAGATATTGTAGAAGCTTTAAATATATCACCTGATGAATATAATACAATAGTAGCTAAATTTGAAAATTTAAAAAATACCAAACCGCAAAGTATGAGTGAAGATGATGCTTACAAAGTATTAGGTGTAAATAAGAGTGATGATATGAGCACTATCAAAAAACAATATAGAAAATTAGTAAGAGAGTATCATCCAGATATCATAAGCTCACAAGATAAAGATGATGACTATATAGAGAAAGCAACAGAAAAAACACAAGAGATAAATCAAGCGTATCAAGTGATCAAAGATATAAGAAAATAATAATAATTTATATTTTTTAAGATAATACAGCATAATGATTATACTAAAGATAAATCTAAAAATTTAAATAAAAAGAGATATTTTATAAATTTTTAGTACAATACGGAATTATAACTATACAAGGTAATCTTTATGACTCAAACAAAAAAAACTATAACAATAATAGATACATTTGGTTTCTTATTTAGAAGCTACTATGCCCTTCCTCCACTTAAATCAAAAACAGGATTTCCAACTGGTATGCTTACAGGGTTTATGAACTTTATAAGTAGTATTGGAAAAGATTTTCAAACTGATTATTTAGTTTTTGCACTAGATAGTAAAGGTAAAACTTTTAGAAATGATATCTATACGCAGTATAAAGCACATAGACCAGAAGCTCCAGATGATCTAAGAGTACAACTTCCTGTTGCTATTGAGTTTATTGAAAAAATGGGTTTTCAAACAGCCGCAAAAGTAGGGTATGAAGCAGATGATATTATAGCTTCGCTAGCACATGATGCAAAAGAGAAAGGCTTACAAGTAAGAGTAGTAAGTCATGATAAAGATCTATACCAACTCATAAAAGAAGATATTTTTATGTTTGATCCTATGAAAAAAAAGATTATATCAAAAGAGGATTGTTTTTCTAAATATGGTGTATATCCTGAACAATTTACAGACTATCAATCACTTTTGGGTGATAGTGCTGATAATGTACCAGGTGTTAAAGGTGTTGGTGCAAAAACAGCAGAAGCTTTAATTAAACAGTTTGATAATCTTGATAATATTTATGCAAATATAGAAACTATAGAGAAGCCAAGATGGCAAAAACTTTTAAATGAAAGTAAAGATATGGCTTATATTAGTAAGCAGTTAGTAACTCTACACAATGATGCACATTGTTTAGAAAGTTTTGGGCAAATTGAAACTTTAGAGCTACCAAAAGAGAATCCTATATTAAAAATCGCAAATTTATTAATAGATTATGATATGAATAGAATCATAGACAAAGTACATAAAGAGGGGCTAAACTATAAAACAACAATACCAAAAGATTATGATAGCTCAAAAATAGAGATAAAAGAACAAGAGGTTTATTCTTGTGAATATATACTTATAAATGATAATACAAAATTATTTGAAGTTATCAATAATATACCAACAAAATCATTAGTTGCATTTGATACAGAAACAACAGATATAGATGCAAAAACAGCACAGTTGATTGGATTTTCTTTTTGTTATGAAGACTCAAAAGCATATTATGTTCCTATTGGTCATTTTTATCTAGGCGTTGAGGATCAGATATCTTTAGATGATGCAAAAAAAGCAATTGTTATTTTAAACAAACATAAGCTAATACTACAAAATTTTAAATATGATTATGAAATTATTAAAAACAATCTAGATATAGAATTGAAGCTTTTTGCAGACACTATGATTATGGCTTGGCTTTTAGATAGTGATAAACCTGTAGGTATGGACAAATTGGCACTTAGACTTTTGAACAATTATAAAACAATACCTTTTAAAGATGTTGTAAAAAAAGGTGAAAATTTTTCAAATGTATCTTTGGATAAGGCTTGTTCTTATGCTGCTGAAGATGCTTTTATTACATTTAAACTTTATCATAAAATAATAAATGAATTTAAGTTTAATGATGAAGAGTATTTGATGCAAATAGCAAAAACTATAGAGTTTCCATTTATAAATGTTATTAATAATATGGAGAAAAGAGGTATCAAAGTAGATATCAAGTTCTTTGAAGTATTAAGAGATAAATCAAAAGAAAATTTATCTATACTCACTGAAGAGATTTATAAGATATCTGGAAATAATTTTAATATAAATTCACCAAAACAGTTGGCGATAGTACTTTTTGAAGAACTTAAACTTACCCCTCCTAAGAAAACAAAAACAGGATACAGTACAAATGAAGCGGTACTTTTAAAACTAAAAGATGAGCATCCTATAGTAGATAAGATTTTAGAATATAGAGAGGCTTTTAAACTTCACTCTACATATATTGAGCCATTATTGGATTTAGGGATTAAAAATAGTGAAAATAAGATTCATACTTCATTTTTACAAACTGGAACAGCAACTGGAAGATTAAGTAGTAAGAATCCAAATCTTCAAAATATACCAGTAAGAACATCAGCTGGGCGTATGATAAGAGAAGGTTTTATAGCTAGTGAAGGATATAAGTTAGTTGGTATTGACTACTCTCAAATAGAGTTACGACTTCTTGCTCACTATAGTTGTGATCCTGCTCTTGTTGAAGCTTTTATTGAAAATAAAGATATCCATCTTCAAACTGCTATTAAAATATTTGGTGAAGATGAAGCTTCATCTAAAAGAAATATCGCAAAATCAATAAACTTTGGTTTGCTTTATGGTATGGGGAGTAGAAAGCTAGGTGAGCAGTTG
Source organism: Campylobacterota bacterium (assembly GCA_034660335.1). GTDB lineage: Bacteria > Campylobacterota > Campylobacteria > Campylobacterales > Arcobacteraceae > JAIOSF01. Next base: position 9,558 of record JAYEJC010000140.1, on the reverse strand, counting down.
GGTATTCCTTCAAAAGAAGCAAAAACATATATAGATAGTTATTTTGAAAGTTTTTCTACAGTTAAAGATTATCTTCAATCTATACAAGAAAATGCTATGGAAGTAGGGTATGTAAAAACTTTAATAGGTAGAAAAAGAAGATTTGATTTTGAAAATGCAACAGGTATGTTAAAAGCAAACTACCAAAGAGAATCAGTAAATACAGTATTTCAAGGAAGTGCTTCTGATTTGATAAAATTATCAATGAATAAAATTGATCTAAAATACAAAAATAATGAAAATGTAAAAATGCTTTTACAAATTCATGATGAGTTGATATTTGAAGTAAAAGAGGATATTTTAGATGATACAGTTGATAAGATAGTAAATATTATGGAGAATATATATAGCTTAAATGTACCTTTGAAAGTGAGTGTTTCTATTGGTGAAAATTGGTCTAAGTTAAAGTAGGTTTGAGATAGCTTAAGTAAAACTGAATAATTTATTTAGTACTATTTTATATTAAAATATAAAGAGATACTAAATGGATTATTTAAAAGACTTAGAAAAGATATGTAAGATAAACTCTTACACTAAAAATAAAAAAGGTGTTGATGAAGTTGCAAAACAGATGCAAATATGGATGGAACAAATTGGTTTTGAAACTACCACATACCAAAGAGAAGATATAGGAAATCATCAACTTTTTACTACACCTAAAAAAGATGGTAATAAAATACTTCTATTAGGACATAATGATACAGTCTTTCCTCCAACTTTATTTGATCATTATACTAGTGATGATACTTGGGTTTATGGTCCTGGGGTTTGTGATATGAAAGGTGGAAATATAGTTGCATTGGAAGCTTTGAAAAATATCTATTCAAAAAATAAACAAATAAACAATATAGATTTTTTATTGGTTTCAGATGAGGAAACAGGAAGTGATGATAGTAAATATATCACTTTAGAGTTAGCAAAAAATTATGATTATTGTTTTGTATTTGAAGCAGCTGGTAAGAATCTAGAAGTGGTAACAAGTAGAAAAGGTGTAGGAACATATACTATTAGCATAGAGGGTAAGGCAGCTCATGCAGGTACAAGCTATACAAAAGGTATAAATGCAAATCTAGAAGCTTCTTATAAACTACAAGAGCTAACAAAATTAACAAATTTAGATCTTGGCACAACAGTAAATGTTGGAAAAATAGAGGGTGGAATTGGTGCAAATACTATTAGTCCAAAATGTGAAATGCTTTTGGAGATTAGATATAAATTAAATAGTGAAAAAATACGACTTTTAAATGCTCTTGAAACAATAACAAATAGCTCTTTTATTGATGGTACTACATCAAAACTTGATGGATTAATTCAAAGAGATGTTATGGAAGAAAATGATAAACAGATAAATTTTGTCAAAAAACTTGAAGATATAACATCTCAAACAATACCATGTGAACAAAGAGGTGGAGTTAGTGATGCAAATCATATTGCATCGTGTGGAGTTATCACCCTTGATGGTTTCGGTCCATTTGGAGATGGTGACCATACTATAAATGAGAGAGCATTAAAAAGTAGCTTTATCCAAAGAATTGATATGATGACAAAAATATTAAATTATCATCAAATAAATAACTATTGTATATGATTTATAGTTAAATTCTCTATTAAGTTTTAATTAAGATTAAGAAAGAAATTACGCGTGATTAGATAAGATATAACAATATATTGACTAATTTTTATTTTGAAAATAGATAAAAAATTCTTAATTACCAATGCTATTTCCTTTAATCTTAAATAAAACTTATTAGAGGATAATACAATATAATTTAATATTTCTTAATATAATAATATTCTTATAATATAAAATTAACTATAATTTAATATTAAAAACATAGGAGAGCTTAATGAGTAAAGATCGTACAGTTGGTATGTGGCTTTATAGTAATGGTGGTGGTGATATTATTCAAAAAAAGATAATTAAAAAGCTTAAAGATAGAGGTATCAATACAATACCTAATTTAAACCTAAGAAATGCAATCTCAAAAAATGGTGATATAATTTGCCAAAGTGAAAATTGTGATAAGTCGTACAAGTTAAATAAACTAGATCTATTTTTCTCATATAATGCTGGTGAGCAAACACAATATCAAATGTATTTGTATCAAGCGTTAAATAGAGTAATACCTATGATAAATTCTTATGACTCATTCGCTTTAACTGAAGATAAATTTCATACATCTTTTGTGCTTAGAAACCATGGAATCTCTACTGCTGATTATAAACTTTGTCATAGAGATGATGGTCATCAGCTTAAAAAAATAATAAAAAAATGGGATAAAATGATATATAAACCAACTGATGGTTGGGGTGGTGTAGGTCTTACAAAAATTGAAAATGAAGCAAACCTGGATATGCTTATGCCATTTTTAAATCAGATGGATTTACGATATTTTTATGTAGAAAAATTTATAAAATACGACAATACAGATTTTAGAGTAGATATAGTTGATGGACAATTTGTTAGTTGTTATGGTAGAAAAGCTAGTGGAACAGATTGGCGTACAAATATAACAGCAGGCGGATCTGTATTTATGAGGGATGCAAATCAAGAGATAATTGATGTTGCTGTTAAAGCTTGTCAAGCTTGTGGAGTTGATATTGGTGGTGTTGATATCATTTATGATCAAGAGAAAGAGGAATATATAGTTCTTGAAGTAAATGGAATACCAGCATTTGCAACACCAGAACAAGAGAAACAAGGTCTTAATTTCAACGATAAAAAGATAGAATTAATAGTAGATTTAATAGATAAAAAAACAACTAATACAAAAAAGGAAAAATAATATGGGACTAAAAAATAAACAATTACCAAAACTTGGATTTTTATACATGGATTATGTATTAAGATTTTTTGATCACTCCAACTTCAAAGGATGGCCAAATAAAATAGAAACTGTAACTTATCATTGGGGAGATGATAAAGATAGATTTATAAAAGAGGTAAAAAGAAAAAAGATTGATGTTTTAATAGGAAATGTACCAGCTACTGCTTATGAAACATTTAGAGAGATTGCTCGTGCTTTACCAAATGTACGATTTATTCCATCTCTTGATACTCAATTTTCTAATAAATCAAAAGAAAATGTTACAAGATTTGCATGGAAATATGATCTGCCAATACCAAAAACATATGTTTATTATAATAGACCAAATGCTAATAAGTTTCTTAAAAAATGTGAATACCCAAAAATAGTTAAAAAATCTTATGGACCATCAAATTATGGTGGATACTTTGTACATAAAGTTGATAATTATAAAGAAGCTAAAGATTTATTTGAAGAGAAAAAATACCACCCTATGTATTTTCAAGATTTTGTACCTATGGAAGCTGATATTAGAGTTATGCTAATTGGTCATAAACCAGTTTGTGCATTTTGGAGAAGAGCTCCAGAGGGTGAGTGGCTTACAAATACTTCACAAGGTGGAAGTATGGACTATATGGATGTACCAAAAAATGTTCTTGACCTTGCTGTTAGTGTTTCTAAAGCTGCAAAAGCTGAGTACTGGGCTTGTGATGTAGCTTATGGAAAAGATGGAAAAGTAAGAATTTTAGAGTGTGCTACTGCATTTGCTGCATTTCCTTATATAAGAGATTGGATTGGTCAATACTTAATGTGGTCATTAAGTGAAGGTAGTTTCAAAAAACCACATATGCCAATGTTTAACTGGGAAGAGTTAGGTAAAATAAATCCAGATTTATTAAGAACTATGAGACATATAACATTTGGAAAATTTAATTCATCTTTTGATGGTGCATACTTTGGAAAAAAGAAAAAGATGTACGGAAAGAAAAAAGTTTATTTACATGAGTTAGATGATAAGTATAAAGTTTATGATGTAAAAAGAAGATGGTCTGAAGAGTGGCCAAGTGAAACTTATAATTATCAAGATAGATTTGCTTTAAAAAACTTAAAGTCTATGAAAGTCTTAAACAAAAAAGATACAATGCCAAATCCTAAAGGTGGAGATGAAGATATTGAATCTGTAGAAACAATCACAATTACTCACGATCAATTAAAAGATATAATTACTTCAGTTGATGGTATTGGGATAAAAAAGTTTGAGAAAATACTAGAAGAGATAGGTAGTGTTGAAGAGGTAGTTGGTATTTTAGAACAAAGTCCAGCGATATTGATAAATATCAAAGGTATGACTAAAAAATTAGTAGAAAAGATAGAATTAGCTTGGAAAGAATTTAATTCAAAGTAAAAGATTTGGAGCAGTTTATGGTGAATATTATAAATGAAATATTAACAAAGTTATCAATAAGAACCATAGATTATTTTAAAAATGATTTAGATATGAGTGAGATTAATAACTCTTTTGTAGTAAAAAGTGTTGATAGTATAAATTATTTGGAGATAACTTCTATGATATCTTTAAGTAAGGATATCAAAGGAACTATTGCTATGAGCGTTAGTTCTGCTTTGGCAAAAGAGATGGTTTCAAAATTTATTTATGGTGATGTGTCAAATGAGATTATTGAACAATTAACTAATGAAACAGTTAGTGAGGTTCTAAATGTTACACTTGGAAATATTTTACAAGATATCGATATTATAAAAAATGGTGGTAAAGTAGAGATATCGACACCATTAATAAAAATATTTAAAACTACATTGCAAAATGATTCATATAGTTTGTTGTTTAGTAGTAATCTAAAATACAAAAATGAAATTATAAAATTAAGTTATTTTATTTAAAAGGGGATATAGTATGGCGACTGTGTTAGTAGTAGATGATGCAAAAGTTATGAGAATAAATGTAAAAAATATGTTAGAAAAATTGGGTCATGAGGTTGTTGCTGAAGCTGATAATGGATATAGAGCAATAGAACAGTATAAAGAGGAATTGCCTGATTTTGTTACTATGGATATCACTATGCCTTCTGATAGGGGTGTAGCAGATGGTATTGATTCTGTTAAGGGTATTATAGATTTTCATCCTGCTGCTAAGATTATCATGGTGACATCTCATGGAGAGCAAGATAAAGTGATAAAAGCTATTCAAGCAGGTGCATCAAACTATTTGCTTAAACCAATCCAAGTAGATAAGCTAGAAGAGGTTGTAAATAAATTATTTGAATAAGTAGTTAGTTCTAATTTGGTATTAGTCTTATTTAAAAATAGGGTACTATACTACTTTTGATGCAGATATAAAATAAAGATAAATTTATATGATAATCATTGCATCCCCATAAGAAAAAAACCTATATCTCTCTTTTATCGCTTCATTATATAGATTCATAGTCTCTTCAAGACCTATAAATGAAGCAACTAGCATAATAAGTGTCGATTTAGGAAGATGAAAGTTTGTTAATAAATAGTCTACTTTTTTTGGTTTATTTAGTGGATTTAAAAATAAGTTTGCTTCACCACTTGGTTTTTTTGTATTATTATAAAACTCAATTGTTCTAGTGACTGTTGTACCTACTGCTAAAATCTTATTTGAACTATTTAAAATATCTAAAGAATTTTTTGGTATCTCATAAAATTCACTATGCATAGGATGGTCAAGTATATCCTCACTCTCAACAGGCTTAAAAGTACCAGCACCCACATGCAAAGTAAGATAGTTTGTATTAAAATTGTTTTTTAACTTTTCTAATAAAGTAGGGGTAAAATGAAGTGATGCAGTAGGTGCTGCTACTGCTCCGTATTTTTTAGCGAAAAGTGTTTGGTAGGTATTGTTATCTTCATCTTCATCTTCTCTTTTTAGATATGGAGGAAGTGGAAGATGACCTATATCATTTAAAATCTCCACCAAAGATAAAAAATCAAGCTCTATATTATCTTGAAAAAACTTCACTATTCTTGTACCATCTTCTTGTAGTGATAAGACCTCAATAGATAAATTTTTATCAAAAGTGATTATATTTCCAACCAATACTTTCCCTCTCATATATACTAAGTATTGGTTGTTTGGTAATGGTTTATTAAAAAGTAGCTCTATTTTTCCACCTGTTTGTTTATGCCCAAATATTCTAGCTTTTATAACTTTTGTGTCATTAAAAAAAATATTTGTATCTTTTGGTATATACTCTAAAAGGTGTTTAAAAGTTGTATGAATAATCTCTTTTGTAGTTTTATTGTAGACTAATAATTTTGCCGTATCAGCTGGAGTTACTGGATATGTAGCTATAAGTTCATCCAGTAGATGATAGTCATAGCTAGAAGTTTTTAATGGGTCAAGAGTAGTTTTAATTTTTTAACTCCTCAAGATCTTCTTCTTTATCCTCTTCATCTTTTGGTGCTGGATTAAATACTTTTGCTATATAGATAGATACACCATACAAAAGGATAAGTGGTCCAGCCATTAAAAATTGAGTGATAACATCAGGGGGTGTTAAAAGTGCAGAAAGTACAAAAATCAAAACAACAGCATATTTAAAGAAGTCTTTTAGATTTTGATCATTTACAAGTCCAACTATTGCTAAGAAAAATGTAAATACAGGAAGCTCAAAAGCTAATCCAAAACCAAATAAAAGTTTTGTAAAAAAACTTACATATTTACCAATACTAGGCATAACAGTAACTACGCTATTACCAAAATTTACAAGAAAATCAAAACCAAAAGGTACAACAACATAGTAAGCAAATGAAGCACCTATTAAGAACATAGTTGTCGCACCTGCGACAAAAGGTATCACTAGTTTTTTTTCATTATCATATAATCCAGGAGCCAAAAAAAGCCACATTTGCCACAAGATAATAGGAAGTGAAACCAAAAAACCACTAAAAAAAGCAACCTTTAAGGCAGTGAAGAAAGTCTCTTGAACCTCTATTGCAACCATCTGAGAGTTGTCACCTAAGACAGCCTCAACAGGTACCATCATCCAGTTTAAAATTGGTTCATACACCGCAAAACATGCAAAAAATGCTACAATAAGTGCAGCACTTGATATCATAAGTCTTTTTCTTAAGTCTGCTAAATGTGGTTTTATATCTTCAAACATTAAGCTTTGTTCTCCTCTTGATCAAATCTAATAGTCTCTTTTTTTGAATTGTCAGCATACATTTGGTGGTTTTCTCTTTTTATTTTTGCTTTTTTTATCTCTTTTTGTGGAGTTGTATCTTCTTTGTTATCTACATCTAACGATGTGATTTCATCTAAATCAACCGAAGCTATACTTTTAACATCTGAAACACTTGCTTTGAATTTATCTGCTTCTTCTTTCATTTGGGATATATTCAATTCATTGTCTAGTGTTGATTTAGCATTTTCTATACCACTTTTAAATTTTTTGAAAAATTTTGCTATATCAACCATAGCAGATGGAAGCTTTTCAGGTCCAAGTGCAATTATAGCTACAATAGCTACTAAAAAAATCTCCATAAATCCCATTCCAAACATTATACACCTCAAAGTTATTATTTTATAAGATTGTGATTTTATCTAAATTTTGATAAAAGTATCAGTATAATCCTCTATTAAGTTTTAATTAAGATTAAGAAAGAAATTACGCGTGATTTGATGAGTTATAACAATATATTGACTAATCTTTATTTTGAAAATAGATAAAAATTAGTTAATTACCAGTGCTATTTCCTTTAATCTTAAATAAAACTTATTAGAGGATTGAACTACAAAAGTATTATATTTGCTGATTTATAAGAAATTCTTTTATCTAATTTGTTATTATTTGATTTGCTATTATCTTTTTTTTGCTTTTAGATATGCTCTTTTAGGAGCGGGGTATCCCTCAACAGTTTTACTAAAATCATTTGGGTCTCTAAAGTCATCCAAGCTCATACCAAATGTCCAAGGTGTTACTCTTTGTTCTTTATCATCGGTTGTTGTTATCTCTATTAGTTCTATATCTTTAAAACCTGCACGATGAAGCCAATTTTTAAAGCAATTTACTGTAGGGATAAAATATATATTTGGTATCATAGCGTATCTATCTTTTGGACAAAGCGCAGTCTCTTGATCTCCATCTATCATAAAACTATCAACAATAATTTCGCCATTTGGATTTAGAGATCTTGCTAATGATTTCAGTGAAGCAATAGGATCACTTCTATGATATAATACCCCTAACATAAAAATAAAATCAAATTTATGCTCATAAAATTCAAGATGCTCAACACCTAAAAGCTCATACTCTATATTGCTATTTACAAAATGATTTACAAAATCAAATTGTGTTTTAAATATTGCAGATGGGTCAAAACCAATTAGTTTTTTTGGTTTATCTTCTAGCATTCTAAACATATAGTAGCCATTATTACAGCCTACATCAGCTACAATTTTATCTTCTAGGTTGAAGTGTGGTCTTAAAAGATTGTATTTTAGATTGCTTTGCCATTCGCTATCTATATCAACACCGCATAGACTAAAAGGTCCTTTTCTCCATGGTATTAGTTTTTTTGCTTGCTCTTCTATAAGTGTTAAGTCATCTTTTGAAACATCATCAAGACTACCAGTTGTAAGGTAGTCTTGTAGTTTTATATCCAAAGTTTTTGTATCTATTGATTTGATTTTATCTAATGCTTCTCTCATTGGTTTTATATTTTTCCATTGAAGCCATTTTTTTCTTTCATCTCTTATTGTATCTAGGTTTTGCACTTGAATTATCTCTTTTAGTAGGAATTTTAATAATATTAGTTCACTCCTATATTAAGTTTTATTCAAGATTAAGAAAGAAATTACGCGTTATTTGGTAAGTTATAGCAATATACTGACTAATTTTATTCTAGAAATAGATAAAAAGTACTTAATAAACAATGCTATTTCCTTTAATCTTAAATAAAACTTATTAGAGGATCGTACTGTACTACAATAATATTATAACACAAGAACTTATTTATTACAATTAAGTTACAAAATGTTATCATTTTTATAATTATTCAAGGAATTATATGAAAAAAAAGATTTTAGTTATATTATTTTTTGTATTTATTTTTTTTACATTTAATGGTATAGTTTATTTTATAACAGAACTTGATAAAAAAGATAGAATCAAAAAAGCACTTGACTCACATATATCTAGACTTAAAACACATTATGAGATTATTATTCATGATCAAGAGCTTAATGCTGATTCAGTTTATAAAACTACCATTGATAAAAAACATGTCATCGATATACTAACAAAAGCATTAAAAGCTACAAAAGAACAAAAAGCTGTATTAAGAGAACAGCTTCTTAACTATCTATTACATAAATATGAAATTATGAAAGATAGAGGTGTCTTACAATATCATTTTATTTCACCTGAAAATATATGTTTTTTAAGGATGCATAAATTTAATAAATTTGATGATAACTTATCTGATACAAGAGCTGATATAAAATATGTAAATCTACACAAAACTATAATTCGAGGATTTGAGCAAGGTAGAACATCACATGGATTTAGAAATGTATATCCAGTGTATGGTAAAAATAATGATTTAATGAAAAATTTGGGGGTCTAAAAACTTAAGCTAGCTTAGGTATTATGGGCTTAAAAAGGATTTATTTACAAATGACTGTAAAAAAACACTAAAACTTGTCCTAATTGTAAGAAAAATA
>JAYEJC010000139.1:0-4821 GCA_034660335.1 Campylobacterota bacterium | reverse complement strand
GTTTTTTGTAATGCTTGCCCTGTATCTTCATTTACTATGACTCGTACTTTTGCAAACTTTTCAATAATCTTCTGAGCTATTGTTTGGGCAGTTGTTGTTGATGGTAAATTTACTAAAGCTACTAAAAACTCATCACCTGTTAATCTAGCTACTATATCGTACTCTTTTATTTTTGAGTGTATAACTTTTGCCAACTCAACCAAAACCAAATCACCAACATCATAATCAAACTCATCTATTACTGCTTTGAAATGATCTATCCCTATCATAAGAAATGTGATGTTGTTATTCTCTTTTTTTGATAATGTAATCATTTTTCTAATATGAGATATCATATACTTTCTATTATGCACATTTGTTACACTATCTATAGATGAAGCTTCTATATGAAACTTTTTTATATCCCATTTTGAATTATTGGTGAGATTTGAAAAAATGCAGCTTCTAAACAATAATTTCTACTATTTATAATATCATAATGTGCTTGTGTATCAGCAGTAAATGATAATATTGCATTTACCTCTGTATGGGTATTTACTATAAAATAAAAAGACAACTCCCCATCTAAAAAAAAGTCTTCACCTTTTTTAAATATATTTGTAGTTGTATTGTGTTCCATATCAAATAGTGAGAAGTTTAAATTCTTTATTTTTAGTTTTTTATTTAGCCATTCGTATATACTTTGTGCCATCTCTGTTAGATCTTCACTATATTGTAACTGATCATATAGTTCATATATATTTTTTAAAGCTGTTAATTTATCTTCACTTTTACACGAGGACTTTATAAGGTCTATCATTATATCTTTCATCTGGTGATTCTAACTATATTATACTTAGTTTAGAATAAAGCTTAAAGTTATATTTATCATAATGAAACTCTAAGTAATTTGCATGCAAAAGCAATCTTGAATTTCCTGTTATCTCTACTCTTTTATCTAAAAGTAAATCCTTTCTAAGATACTTATCTGCATAATACTCATCTATGCCATATATTGGGTCTCCAACAATTCTATGACCTATAGAATCTAAATGAACTCTTATTTGATGTTGTCTACCTGTAAGTGGTATAGCCTTCACATATGTTCTATTATTTACTGCATCATATTTTATTGGTTCTATTGTTGTAAAAGACTCTTTTCCCTGTGCTGATGTTTTCATTTTTACACCTATACTACTTTTGGTATCTTTTTCTATTGGGGTGTTTATCTCTATTTTTTTTGATATTTTGCCATCTACTATTGCCAAATACTCTTTTTGATAAAGTTTATTTTCAAACATATCTTTTAGCAACATATCACTATATTTGTTTTTTGTTACAAGAACTAAACCAGATGTTTCTTGATCTATTCTATGTGCTAGATTAGCCGTATCTCCAAAATGATATCTTATCTCATCAAGCAAAGTATACTCAGTATTTTTTGAAGTAGGATGAACCATAACACCACTTGGTTTATCAAAAAGAGCAAAATCTTTTGTATTAAAAAGTGGATTTAGACCTCTTGTATGCCCTTGGAAAAGTGCTATTTGTATATATTCACCTTTTAGGGTTTGACCATTTTGCATTCTATTGTCATTTTCATCAAAGACCCTACCCTTTGCTAACATTCTTTGAGAAAATGATATAGATAACTTTGCATCATCTATCAAAAACTGCTGAATCTTTTTCCCTTTGACTACTGGAAACTTTTTTAATATAAATGGCACCTCTACTCCTATATAAATAATTATTAAAATCTTCTAATTAGGTGTAATTTCTTTATTATTCTTAAATAAAACTTAATAGAGGATTATACTAATTGAAATGATACCTTAACTAGTACTAATTACACATTAAGTCATTTTTCATTATAATTCGTAACTTTTTTACACACTAAATTAAAAAAAGAGGTAAATGTGATAGATACAACACTTGTTTTATTATCTGCTGGTAACTCATCAAGATTTGAATTAAATACAAAAAAACAATGGCTCCGTATAGGAGATGAACCATTATGGCTAAATGTTACAAATAGGATATCATCATATGCTAGTTTTGATAAAATTATCGTAGTTGCTAAAGATGATGAACTAAATTATATGAAAAACTTCTCTGATGATATTGTTTTTGTTGCAGGTGGTGACACAAGACAAAACTCTATGAAAAATGCTTTACTACAAGTAACATCAAAATTTGTTATGGTTACTGATGTTGCTAGATGTTGTGTACCAAAAAAAGTTATTCAAGATCTTTTAGAAAATCGTACAAAAGCATCTTGTATTGTACCTATTTTAAATATCAGCGATACTGTAATTTATAACAAAAACACAATAAACAGAGATGAAGTCAAATTGATTCAGACTCCACAACTCTCAGATACAGCTATTTTAAAAGTAGCTTTAAATACAAATATTCAATATACAGATGATAGTAGTGCTATTAAAAATATAGATGAAACAATACATTATATACAAGGCTCTTTAAAATCAAAAAAATTAACATTTGGTGATGAGATTGATGATATTGATTGTTTAAAAAAACCATCAAATGATTTTTTTGTAGGTCAAGGTTTGGATATACATCAATTTATCTCAAATAAACAGATGGTTTTAGGTGGTGTAAAAATAGATTCTGATGTCGGATTTAAAGCACATAGCGATGGAGATGTTTTAATACATAGTGTTATAGATGCTCTTCTTGGTGCATGTGGGGCTGGTGATATTGGAGAATTTTTTCCAGATACTGATTCTAAATACAAAAATGCGGATTCTAAAAAACTGCTAGAACAAATTGTAACTTTTGTTCGAAATGTTGGTTATGATATAGTCAATATTGATATAACTATTTTGGCACAAAAACCAAAAATAAACCCATATAAAAATGATATAAAGTCAAAAATGACAAGCTTATTAAATATACCTAAACAAAAAATAAATATAAAAGCAACAACAGCAGAAAAGATGGGATTTGTTGGTAGAAAAGAGGGTGTGACTGTACATAGTATAGCAAACCTAAAATATTATGATTGGACAAAAAAATAATGAATGTATTAATAATAGATGATGAAATATATTTAGCACAAAAAGTAGCTATAAGACTTCAAGAAGATGGATATAGTTGCAATCATGTATCAAATATAAAAGAGGTGAATTTTAAAAATAGCTACAATACAGTATTGCTATCAACAAATTTAAGCAGTGATGATGTACATAAAATTATAAAAAACTTTTCTGATAGTATTATTATATTATTAGTTTCATACATAAATGATGTGACAGTTACAAAGCCATTAAAAGATGGAGCAGATGATTATATAGTAAAACCATTTATAATGAATGAATTAATTAGAAAAATACAACACTATAAAGAGTTTGAACTTCTAAAGCATCAAAATAATAATCTACAAAACTATGTTGAATTTGCTTTTAATAATATAGATTATAATATAGACATACCCCAAACTTTACCTTTTTTAATAGAAACAAATGATCAAAGAATTGCTGATAAGATTGTCTTTGATGTAGCAAAAAAATTAAATAAAACAATAAAATTTATATCTTTTGAAAATCATACAAAAATAGAACCAAATGATTTTAAAAATCAACTTTTATATATATACGATTTTCATTATGTGAAAAAAAACTCAAAAGAGATAATACTAAAAACTATTGAGAACTTTGATGTTATTATCTGTTCTTTAGAAGATATAGAAGATAATAACTATCCAAAAATATCAATAAGAAGTAGAAACAAACTTTCAAATGTTGATTCAATATTGACAATCAATGACTATGTAAAAATGATGGTTACAACTTTTCAAGATAAATACCCAGATACAGAACTTAGCAAAAGATTAGGTATTAGTAGAAAGTCACTTTGGGAAAAACGAAAAAAATTTGGTATAGAAAAAAACAAGGACAACCAATAATATGAGAAAGTTTTTTTTAACTCTTGGATATAGTGGACTTAGTCCAAAAGCCCCTGGTACTGTTGGTAGTTTTGTAGCCTTATTATTAGCGATGGCCCTTTTGCAATTTATGCCACTATCAACTTTGTTTTTAATCTCTCTTTTGATTAGTGTTATAGCAGTAAAACAGATAGATATATATGAAAAAGAGGTAAATGCCCACGATGGCAAAGAGATCGTTATAGATGAACTAGCTGGTATGTGGATAGCTATGGGTGTAGCTGGTGTTTCTAGTGACAATTGGATTATGGCTATTTTAGCTTTTGTGTTTTTTAGACTTTTTGATATTTGGAAGCCTTCTATCATAGGAAAAATCGATCAAAATGTCAAAGGTGGCTGGGGTGTAATGGGCGATGATATGGTAGCAGGATTATTTGCTGGTTTATCAACTAGCTTGGTTTATTTTATAATATTTTAAAATATATTATGTAACAACTTCATAAATAGTAGTAATAAGCTCTCTTACATCTACAGGTTTCATCAAATATGTAGTCATACCTATTTTTGTAAGCTCTATTACCTCTTCATTTTGACTACCAAATGCTGTAGTTACAATAATAGGTATACTATTATTTAACTTTCTAATCTCTTCAATCATCTCAATTCCTGTCATAACAGGCATAGAAAGATCAGTAATAACAACATCAAACTCTTCACTAGTAAATAGAGCTAAGCCCTCTTTTCCATTTGATGCTACAACAACATCATTAACAAATACAGAAAAAGAGTTAAAAGTAGTATTTCTTAACTCTATCTCATCCTCTACATATAAAACTTTTAATTTTTGTAATACTGCTATATCCATAATCTCACCTACTTTTATTTAAATATTCTACCCAAATAATTGAAATTATTACTTAAGCAAAGCTCTAATC
>JAYEJC010000138.1:0-38248 GCA_034660335.1 Campylobacterota bacterium | reverse complement strand
AAACTGTACCACCACTAATATAAGCTGCCAAACCTTGACCACTAACTGTTTCTGTATTATCCTCAACAACAGCATCACCATCACTAAACACACCACAACCTGTAAACAACACCGCACCCAATATCGCTGCAGATGCAGTTTTACTTATACTTGAAAAATTCATTTTGTATCCTTTTAATTAAAATTATTGCATCATATTAGCAAAAATCACTTAAGAATACAATTAAACAACTGTTTATAATGTAACCAATATGTTATTTTATACCGATTTTACCTTTGGCATATAGTCTTATAAGGGCAAAACACACATGCAGTAGTATCAGTAGTTTGTTTAAAATCAACACTTTTTGTCTTCAAAGATTGAAAATAAATATCCAAAAGCTTAAGCTTCTCTTGTAGTACCACTTCATTTTTTATCTTGCAGTCACCTAAAGTATAGTATCCTACATCTCTTATCATTTTGTCATTTGAAGCCAAATAATAAAACTCAAGTTGAAAGTCCTTTGAATCTTCATAGTTTTTAATAGTATCTATTTTTAAACTTGATGATGTTTTGTAGTCTAGTATCTCATAGCTATTGTCTGGGTATCTATCTATTCTATCTATTTTGCCCCTTATTCTTATACCATTGTATACAAAATCAAAAGGCAACTCCACCTTATCTATCTTGATACCTTGTGATATCCTAGAATCCTCAAACTCAAAAAACTTAGCCAACTTCTTCTTCCATAGCTCAAGCTCTAGGACTAAATATGGATTTTTGTTTGCTTGAGATGTCAAATATCTACTCACATAAGCATAAGAAAAATCACCATCTTTTACCGCTTTTTCCAAAGCATTGTGGATGATATCTCCTATCTCATAGTTTTGTGGCTTGATACTTATGGTATGATCAGATATTTTAGCTATATATTTGAAATAAAACTGCCTCTTACAAGTAAGATATGACTTCAAACTAGTAGCTGACCATGCTAGTGTGCTTAGGTCTATATTCTCTACTATATCTTTTGTGAAGTGATTTAGTTTTTTTGACTTAAAAAGTATACTAGCATAATCTTTTTTTTCTATATATTTTTTGTACTCTGGAAAAATCTGCATAACAAACCTACTCATCATCATAGACTCATCATCTACATATGATATAGCTATATTTGTTGCATTTGAAAACAATCTTTTATAATAATACCTTTGTAGATTTTCCCTATCTTCTATAGTAGGAAGAGCTACTTTGCTTTTTAGTTTTGAGGATATAAACTTATCTTTGATACTAATCTTTGGTATTTTATCATCATTAAAATCAATAACAACAACACCATCAAAACCAATAAGCCTACTTTCTAGTATACCCAAAACAGTGATTTTTCCACCATTTACATCATCTATACTTATACCACTTATCTCAACTTGAAGTAGCTTTAAAAACTCTTTTACCAACACCTTTTCATTTAGGTTTTTTATACTTGAAAAAAACAAAATATCAAAAGATATCTTTATCTGTTCTATTTGGTCTATTATATCTTTGTTTGATTCTAGGCTTATTAGATAATCAAAGATATCATTAAATATCTCTTTGTTTAGTACTTTATTCCAGTTGTTTTTAAAAAGATTCTCAAACACAAGCTTATCAAGCTCTAAAAACTTTGATATCTCATCATCTTTTGGCTCAAAATCAACAATCATCTTTGATATATGCTTTAGTGTTTGTACTAGTTTTGTTTTGTTTATACCTCTACCCATAGCGAAGTTAAAATAATGCTCATCATCAAACATCTCAAGAGTTGTTGCTATTTTTTCATTTGGTACTATTACTGCTATTTTTTCAGCTTGGATACCATCTTTTATCATCTGTGTTATTTGGTATTTTATAAAAGATACCTGCTCTATAGCAGAACTTACTGGGGATATTGTTATTTTTTTATTTTGATTTATATCTTTTGTTTTTGATATTAGTTTATTGTTTGTTATATCTATTTTATATCTTGTATCTATATCGTATATATCATCTATACAAAACAACTCTTTGTTTTTTTGATTAAATTGATTGAGAGTAAATACTATATTTGTTTGGGTTATATCTGAGATATCATCTATCACTTTGTATTCAAAACCAGATAGATACCCCTCAAGATATATAGTGATAGTATCAAATTGTTTTATATATTGATCATTTATTATATAACTATTTGGTAGTAGTATATTATCTACATAGCCATCATTTTCCAACAACTCTTTGTAGTTTTTGTATATAGCTTGGAGTATCTCTATATGGTCACTATATAGTGAATATGTATCATACTCTAGAAGTGATTTTATATCTACAAATTCATTTGATATCTCAATAAAAAAACGAAACAAATACTCGCTTTGTTTCACAAAAGTAGAAAAATCACTACTAAGCCCTAGTTTTTCTAAGTTTGTATTTTTAATAGCCTCTTTTAGATATAGTATTTTTATATTTTTTTCACAAAATGTTCTGTTTTTTTTATCTAAGACGGCTACTTGAAAAAAGTCGCCTATAGTTATATATTTGTCTAATAATTGATTTTTTGATTTTAATCTAAGTATCTCCTCCCTAATAGCTCTACTAGTAGGGAGGATTATCAAGCTATTTTTTAGCATTTGTTTTTATAAAAAAATGACCTTTTTCATTTGATACCTCTACTGTACCTGTGATATTCCAGTATCCAATACTAGTGATATCAAACTCTTTTGTATCTTCATTTTTAAAGTTTAGTTTTACATCATATTCATGAGTTACTGCTTTTGTTACTAAGATATCGATTTTTTTATCTTTTATATTGTTTCCATCTTTATCTTGTACTAAAATTGTAAAACTATTTTTTCCTATTTTTAGGATATTTTTTCTTATTTTTCTATCTTTTATAACTCTTTGAGATAAAAACACATCATCATAAGATAGCCCTACTATCTGCTCATCATTTAAAACAAATTTTATATTGTATTTTGACTCAAAGCTATTGTTTTGTGCTACCATCTTATTGAAGTCTTTGTCTACTTGATGATAATCACTCAAAAAAGCGTTGTCATCATCTTTTCCTACATCACTTTGAAGTGTCATATATACAGTCCAATAGATCAATGCCAAACCTAAAATAAATTTAAGTATAAACAAACTATATATAAGCCACTTAGGCATAGGTTTATTTTCTTTTTTGTTCATTTTCTTGTCCCAATTTTTTGTATTTTTTTTCTCTTAAAACGATAAGAGTATAAAGAAAAATACCAGCTATTACAAGAGTATACATAAATACTCTCCATATAGTACCAGCAGTTTTCCCCTCACTACCTATACTTGATTCTAGTTTGATACCTCTACTTAAAGCTACGCTATCTGCTATTTGTGCTATTCCATTTAGTGTTGCTGCACTTGTTTTTGCAAATAAGCTATTTTTGTCTTTTGAAGCCAACAAAGGTATAACATACCCATCTAAAATATCATCTTTGTCTATTATATCTTTAAGATCAGGAGTTGTTAAGATATTTATATACATTTGATCAATAGCCATAGTTAGTACTGCATATGGTTTTTTCAAATCTTTTACTAGTAGCTTCTCTTTTTGTTTTACCAAAGCTATTCTTTTCTCTCTTGGTAGTTCTGTATCTATACCGTTGTTCTCTTTGATATCAATATATAGATTTATATTTAACTTTTTTTTAGCTTCAGATACTATCTGGTTCATCTTATCTTGAGCTCTTTGATCGATTAGATCATCGTGGTTGATTATATAAAGATTTTTCTCTATATTGTTACTATTTTCTTGGGCGTTTAATACACTAAAAAGAAGTGTGATTAGTATTAAAATTTTTAATCTCAATTTATATATCCTTGATTGTTAATAAAGTCTGTATCGTACATAATTTGGGCTTAAAATGCTATGAAATAGATATTATTGGAATCCAGACTATTATTCAAACTTACATAACGCCCCGACTAAAGTCGGCGTTCCGTTGGAATCTGGACTTTAGTCCAGACTCCGAAATGATTTGTATTAGTAACTTAGTATTTTAGTATCTTCATCAAGAAGTCTTGATGCTACTTTTGGTGGTTTTACAACTTTTACACCATCTATTAAGTCTGCTTTTGTTTTGTTTGCATTTGGTAAATATGGTGGACATACACCTACACTTGCACCTTTTTTGATTAGGTTTTTTACTAACATTTGAGGTGACATACCTTTTGGCTTTAGTTTTATCTCTTTTGAACCTTTTGTGATAATATCAGCAGCTTTTCCACAAAAAAGCATCTCTACACTTGCACCTTGTTTTTTTGCTTGTAGAGATAATACCCCAGCCATAAGCTGAGTAAGAGTATCTCCTGATGTCACTACTACCATCAAATTATCTGCTTTTTCATCAGATGCCATACCTAAACTTGGAGCTATTAACAATCCTGCTAATAACACTTTTGAAACAATCTTTTTCATTTTTTTCCTTAATTTTATATGTAATGAAATTCTAAATATTTAAGCTTATAATAAAATTAATTTTTTATTATAATATTAATTTTTTTAAACTTCTTTACTCTCAAACTTCAATACATTTTTTATACTTACTTTATATCCTACATATATAACTATAGGCCAAAGACTAAACCATAATAATTCACTTAAATATTCCATCTATCTCTCCTAGTAGTTGTGAGCATCTGGTGCTTCTATCTCTTCTTTTGTTATCTTTACCTTATCCATACTATACCAAGCATATGCACCATACGCTAAAACAAATAGTATCATCAAAGATGCATAACTCATAGCCATAAGTGTATAGTGACTACCTGAGCTATTTATAATAGTCAAGCTACTTTGTAGATCAGTCGTAGATGGATAATAAGCAGTTCCATTAAATCCAACATTTAATAAAATAGCCATAACAGTAAGAACAATACCAACGCCACCTGTTTTTATACAACAAGTTTTTCTAAATACAACAGCAGTAAAAACAGCTCCTACTACCATAAGAACACCTAAAATAAACATACCTAAAACTATAGGCATCTCTAGGAAATTTAAAAGATATTTATTTTCTTGCATAAACACTACACCATTTATATCTACAGCATATCCATCTTTTATAAGTATCCATGAGATAAATGATAAAAAGAATATCAAAAATAGATACATATTTATTTTGATAGAGTGTACAGCTTTATCTACTATTGGGCCATGGTCGATATTATTCATAAAATACAACGCCCCACTTACTTTTGCCAAAAACACCAATGCAAAACCAAGTAGATAGTTTGCTGGATTTAACAATGCTTCCAAACCTCTAAGGTCATTTTGCCAATGTACAAAAAAGTTACTATCAAGGATAAACTCACTACCACTAAAAAAAGTACTAATAGCAACACCTAGAAGAAAAGTACCTAAATTTCCATTTATTTTCAAAAAAACCTCATAAGTCTTTTGACCTAAAAAGTTATTTGGTTTTGTTCTATATTCATAACTAACAGCTTGAATAATAAAACAAAATAAAATAATCATCCAAACCCAATAAGCACCACCAAAACTAGATGAATAAAACAAAGGAAATGCAGCAAACAAAGCCCCACCAAAAAGAACTAAAGTAGTAAATCCAAGTTCCCATTTTCTACCAATACTATTTACAAGCATAGTTTTTTCTGTTTCATTATCACTTAAACTATCAATCAGTGTTTGACCACCTTGAACAAACATAATAAAAACAAAAAAACCACCTAAAAATGCTATGATTATCCACCAATACTGTTGAAGTGTTAAAAGCTCTAAACTATCAAATCCCATCTTAGTGTCCCCCTTCTGGTCCGATTTTTATTTGTGTTGTCATAATTTTTATCTCTGCAACTAAAAGCATTGTAAACAATACAGCAAACATAACAAAACTAATCATAACATTTGTAGTTGATATATGAGTCGCTGCAACACCAACTGGCATAAGATCTTGTATAGCCCATGGTTGTCTTCCAACTTCAGCTACCACCCATCCTGTTTCACCAGCTATATATCCCAAAGGTATACTAGCAACTGCTGATTTTAATATAAGTCTATAATCTGTGATATCTTTTTTCATTGATAGATATAAAAGTATCGCAAATAACACCATAAACCAACCACCTAAAATAACCATAATATGAAATGCATAAAATACAGTCGCAACAGGTGGAACTACTTGTTCTATATTTTTAATATGCCCATATCCAAAATACTTCATATTTTCATCAAGTATTTTTTTTGCTTGAGTTGCTTTTGCCATATCATTTTCTTTTTTAGCAGTTTTATAATCTTCCAAAGCCTGAACAGCTAGTTTCCCTTGTTGCATTTTATATGCTGTACTTACTATACCTCTTTGTTCATTTCCATAAACCAAATCTTTGATACCAGGTACAAAAGCATGAATATCATGATATCCTAAAAGTGAAAGTGCATATGGAGCTTCAAGTTCAAAAAGGAAAGTATGCTCATCGTTTGTTAAAGTTTTTGCTGGATTTAATATACCAACTCCCACGATTCCTGCATCAGTTTTACCCTCATATAGACCCTCCATAGCTGCTAATTTCATAGGTTGTTTTAGTGCTACTTGATGTGCTGACTCATCACCACTAAGTACTAAAAACAAACTTGTAATAAGACCAAAAGTAGATGCTACTATCATAGATTTTTTTGCAAATACTATATCTCTACCTTTTAATAAATACCAAGCAGATACTCCAACTACAAATAAAGATGCCATAACATATCCACTACCAATAGTATGCAAAAACTTATTAATAGCAACTGGTGAAAAAAGTACATCCCAGAAGTTTACCATCTCATTTCTTACAGTTTCTGGGTTGAACTCCATACCTACTGGATACTGCATCCAACCATTTGCTACTAATATCCATAAGGCTGATAGGTTTGATCCAACTGCAACAAGCCATGTTGATACAAGGTGGAATTTTTTTCCAACTTTATCCCAACCAAAAAACATAACAGCAAAAAAAATACTCTCCATAAAAAATGCCAAAATACCCTCAATAGCTAGTGGCGCTCCAAAAATATCACCTACAAACCATGAATAATTCGCCCAGTTAGTACCAAACTCAAACTCCATAATAATACCAGTAGCAACTCCAATTGCAAAGTTAATAGCAAATAGTGTCATCCAAAATTTTGTTGTTTTTTTCCAAAAAGCACTACCTGTTTTCACATAAATAGACTCCATAATAGCTACAATAAATCCAAACCCTAGTGTAAGCGGTACAAATATCCAATGATACATAGCAGTTAAAGCAAACTGTGCCCTACTCCAATCAACTAAATGTTCTTCCATAATTTTCCTCTCTTTTTAATTATTTATCAAATTTTGATATACAAATTGTGTTTTTAACTCTTCTGTTTTATACTCTGTTTTCAAACTTTTATCATGCACAAAGTATTTTAAAAATATAAGAATAACGGCTAACTTTATAAAAATTATTTTCCATAAAGTTTTTCCAACTTTCATATTTTTAAAACCCTCATAATAAAGCAAAAATATATTTTTTAAAACCATATTAACTCTAAAATTGCTTTGTTAGTTTGTTTTCTTTATATGCTTTA
This sequence comes from Campylobacterota bacterium, assembly GCA_034660335.1. GTDB lineage: Bacteria > Campylobacterota > Campylobacteria > Campylobacterales > Arcobacteraceae > JAIOSF01. Next base: position 30,668 of record JAYEJC010000138.1, on the reverse strand, counting down.
TATGCATCTTCAACACTCATATCACCTGCACCTACATACATTTTTGCATCTACGCTTTTTAATATCTCAAGTGCTTTTTGACCTGCTCCATTACCTGTAATAATAATATCAGCATTAAGTCCTAAAACTTTTTTTGATGTTTGTAGACCTGCTCCATGTTCCATTGATTCTGTTTCATTGTTTAACACTTCTGTTAAAGTATCAAGCTCTTCATCATATACCAAAAACATATCAGCTCTCCCAAATCGTGGGTCAATTTTGCTATTCCAGGTATTACCTTTGGTTGTAAATACTATTTTCATCTTTAATCCTTTAGTTTGTTTTTTATTTTTTCCCAAGTTTGTTCTATAGTTTGAGATAACTCACAACTCTTATCAAACTCAACTATTGGTTTAGCTTCTGCCATAGCTTTTGTAAAATTCTCATCATAAGATATTTTTGCTATTACTTCTACTTTTTCTTTAATTAAAAAATCTTCTATTTTTGTTGTTATTGATTGATTTAGATCATATTTATTGATTATACATACTACACTTAGATTAAATGTTTTTGTTAGTTCATATACTCTTTTTAAATCATGAAAACCAGATACAGTAGCTTCTGTTACAAGTACTACTAAATTTGCTCCACTTAAGCTAGATATAACAGGACATCCAATACCTGGGCTACCGTCTGTTATAACATATTCTTTGTTTTCTTTTAGAGCTAATACTTTTGCTTCACTTTTCACTTTTGCTACTAGTTTACCACTATTTTCAGCTGCAAAACCTAGCTTTGCATGTACCATTTTCGCACCATTTTTTATATCTGAGACATATACATCTCCAGCTTTTTGTGTCTGCATAGATATAGCTTCAAATGGACAAACTCTAAAACAATAGTTACAACCCTCACAAGATATATCATCAACTATATGGGTATCAGTTTCTTTAGAGATAGCCCCAAATCTACAAACTTCAAAACACTCACCACAATTTGTACACATATCAGGATTAATAATAGCTAACTCACCACTATAAAAATCATTTTGATTTGAAAAACTAGCATCAAGAAGTAGGTGCATATTAGCAGCATCAACATCACAATCACAAACAACAGCATTAGAACCCTCTAAATATGAAAAAGCAGCACTAAAAGATGTTTTTCCTGTACCACCTTTTCCAGATATTACTACAACTTCTCTCATACTTGCTCCCCTATAAACTTAACGATATCATCTAGTGAAGTTTTAAAATGTTCTATTTTATTATAAATCAATTCACCATTTGAATATAACTTTGCTACCTCTTTATCGTTTTTTACTTTTGTGATGATTGGTATATTTTCTTCTATACAATAGTTTTCTACGCTATTATCACCTATTCCATATCTATTGATAATCACACCATACTTTTGATCTAATACTTTCATAGTCTCTACTGCTAGTTTTAAGTCATTTAAACCAAATGGTGTTGATTCTGTTATTAAAACAACAAAATCACTAAATCTACTAGCTTCAATAACAGGACATGATGTACCAGGAGGTGCATCTAATAGCTTGATATGATTTTCATAATTTTCATCTACATACTCTATTGTTTGTGCTATAAGTGGTACAGCCATCTCTTGACCTAAGTCAAGTCTACCCTCAACCAAATCAAAACTTTTTGTTTTAAATAAACTAATCTTACCAATAGGTGATGTCACCATTGGCAATGAGTTTGTAGGGCAAAGTTCACTACAAGCATAACAGCTATGACAAAGAGCTGAAAATACTCTTATTTCTGTTGGTAGATTTAATATCGCATTAAAATTACAAACATCAGCACACTGCCCACATAATGTACAATCTTGTTTATTCCAAGATGGTATCATTTTATTTGAGATTTTCTCCTGCATTAGCTCACAATCTAAAAACAAAGATGAGTTTGGCTCCTCAACATCTAAATCTGCTAGTACTACATTTTTGTTTAACTCTGTTAAGTATGAAGCTAAGTTTGTGGAGATGGTGGTTTTACCCGTACCACCTTTTCCACTTGCTATTGTTATTTTCATAGTTTACGCATCAGCAAATGTTCTATTATTTGCTTTTCCTCTACCATTTCCATTTCCAAAACCTTGACCATTGCCTTGACAAGCTTTATTGTTTCTCATCATACCTCTTCCATTTTTTCCTGCACCTTGACCATTTCGCATACCATTTCCATTTCCACGAGCTATAGAGTTTTCTCTATTTTGTCCTCTTCCATTTCCTCTCATAATTTATCCTTTAAATTTATATTACGGTACCTTTTAAACATATGTTCACTATTATAACGAACATATGTTCATATGTCAATAAAAATCAAATATTATTATAAAATTAACATTTTAAAAGCGATAATATATAAAGCAATAGCCAATATTTTTTTTATCATTGATGATGAGACTTTAAAATGAAGTATATAATTTCCAATAATCCCACCTATAAATGCAGCAACACCAACTATAAATAAAAGCAAATAATCAAGCTCTATAACACTTGCATAACTAGAAAATGCAACAATAGAGGAAAATGGAATCACAAAAGTTATACTTATTGCTATTTTTTTTGCATCATAACCAAAAAGTAAAAGTATAGGTGAGATTATAGAACCGCCACCTATACCTAAAAAACCAGAAAAAATTCCACCCAAAGAACCAGCAAATATCAAAAGATATCTATTTTGTTTTATTTTTATACTCATTGAGCGTTTAAAAAACAATATGATTGATGCGATAATAATAAGCGTGATTCCAAAAATAAATTTTATCAACTCCACATCAACAAAAAACGATATTTTTGCTCCTATAAATGCCATAATAGTAGAGCTAACTACAAGTGGAGCTACAAACTCCATATCAAATAACTTTTTTTTAAGATTTATAATAGAGTTTGTTACAGTTGTAACACTATTTACAAACAAGCCGCTAGCCCTTGATAGATCAAATGACAAACCAGCCATATTTAAAGAGGGTACTAATCCAACAGCAGAACCTAAACCTGCAATTGAAAAAATAGTTGATAACACTAGTGTTAATATAAAATATACAAAATAATCAACTATCACAAAACAAACCTATCATCAGATCGAATATTTGTCACTTCATCACTTGTAGATACCATCCAGCCAGATTTTGTTTTTGTATCTATTTTATCAAAATTCTCAATATAAGGTTTTATATCAAGTAGTGGTGTACCATCTAATACATCGCTACCTTTAATTGTTATAATATTTTCGTTTACACTAACAAGCTCCACAATAGACAATCCAATACTATTTGGGTGCATTGGTGTTCTTGTAGAAAAAACCCCTCTTTTACTATGGGTCAAATCATTAAATGGAACTACATGAAGTTTGTGTTGTTCTATTTTGTGAAAAAAATATATTAGATATAGATGACTAAAGCCATCTAAATCTTTCAATCCATCCTCAAACTCTTTTTTAATTTTGATAGTAGATATTATATCCTTACCACCTCGTGGCTGAACAGGCATATTTTCTAGTGATTTAAAAGGTGAATATATAGTACCTATTTGTTTTAGCTTTATATCCATAGCTTATACAATCACAGGAGGTGTAATCTCATCTCCTAAAAATGAATAGCTTTTTCCTATTCTAGCAACTGGATCAAAGTCTATAGTCAATCTCTCTTTATTTGTTATATTTTCATCTTTTACATATATCTGATTCACATTTAATATAAGTGGAATAGTGCTACTATCTCCTAAATCAATCTCTTGATTAAATGTACAAAAATAAGCAGCAGGAACATCTTCAACCATAGGAGGAAACTCATCAAACATAACTTTTGTTTCTATACCAAACTCTTCTGTTTCACTTATATCTTTATCTAAACTTTTTGAACTAAAATGCATCTTTTCTAGGTTTTTTTCATCAACCATACAGATTGTACATTTTTTATGTTTTCTTATATTGTATAGTGTATCTTTAGGCACTCCATCACTTTTGTGACCTACTGATATCAATACAGTAGCAGGTTGGGAAGACAATCCTATAAAATAACTAAATGGTGCGATATTTACCACCCCATTATCTTGTGTTACTACCCATGCTATTGGTCTTGGTATTATTGTTTGTGCCATTAGTTTATAATGTTCATTTATATTTTTATCTTTATCTAAATCAAATATCATTTTATCTCCTATATTAATATTATTAATTATAAATATAATCTTACCTAATAATATTTAAGTCTTAACTTAATGTGGTATAATTTGGTATAATCAAAAAAGGGTGAATTATGGGTAGAGATAAAAATAAAAGAACAATAAATTTTAAACCAAAATACAAAACATACATACCAGAACAAGAAAAAATAAGCGGTATAACAAATATACAAGATGATGAGATTGAAGCTATATACCTAATGGATGTTTTAGGTCTATATCAAGAGGATGCAGCAAAATCAATGGGGGTTTCTCGACCTACATTTACAAGAATAATAAAAAATGCAAGAAAAAAACTATCTACTGCAATTATAAGTGGACACAAAATCAATATTCAAGATAATAAAGAGTACTATAATATTGCATATTGTAGTAAAAATAAAGATATATTTAAGGATATTTTACCAACAAATGAATATATATTTACATATAAAGTGTTTGAAAATAATATAACTCTAAAAGAAAAAATAGAAAATCCAGTATACAACAACAATGAAAAACCTGCAATACTACTACCTGAAATATTTGTAAAACATAATGTTGATTATTTTATTAGTGAAAAAATTGGAATAGGTTTGCAAAACTCACTTTTATCAAAAGGTATCACACCACTAGTAAAAGAGATAAAAAATATAGATGATTTAATAATAGATATATAAAAAGACTTTAAAATAAAAAAAGGGGAAGAGTTAAACTCTTCCCCTTTTTTATTTATATAAAACTATCCTACAAATACTCTAGTAGAGTCTAAGAAAGATAACATAATTGTGATAACAGCTGTAACAACCATTAGTACCCATATAACATTATACATATTTAATCTCCTTATTTGTTGATCCACATTTTATGATTATTAGTACCATCTGATTGATCAGGATTTGAAAAATAACTTCCTGATTTTAAACCATGTAGGTCCTGATTTATCTCATAATAGTTTTCAGCATTTGCTTGTTGACTCACAATTGCACCATATGTTAAAGCACCAAATATTGATAATAATAATACTGTAGCTGCAAGCATACCTGTAATACCGTGTTGTAAACTAAATAAACCACCCTCTGTTTTAGGGTCTATTTGTGTATTTCCAGCCATATTACTCTCCTATACTTCTAAGGTAACCAGCAAGAGCTTTTACTTGAGTATCAGTTAATCTTCCCTCAAAGCTTGGCATAGCACCTATTGTTGATTTTTTACCATGTTTTAATACATTTGTAACAAGTGTATCATCGTATATAGCTAAGTTTGGAGCCATACCGTTCATACCTTGTCCATCTGCACCATGACATGAAGCACAAGCTCCAGCAAAAACATCAGCACCTTCACCTTTTAGTCCATTTGCTACATATGCAGAAACAGTATCAATTTCAGAATCACTGATCATTGCACCACTATTAGCATTAAACAAACCATTTCTATCAGGCATTGCACCCATCATATATCCTAAGTTTCCAGCTGGATTGTTACCAATTGCTGCTGAACCTTTAAGAACAACACCTTTAACAGATGATGCTGCAATTCTTTTTGTTAAATCTTGAGCTTTTCCATCAATACCTTCAGCATCAACACCATGACATGGTGCACATTGTACTAAAAATACAGATTGACCCATACCAACTAAATCAGACTCTGAAATAGATGACCATTTTGACTCAAATTTTGCTTGATACTCAAGAACCTCTTCATTGTATTGACCAATTTGCGAGAATTGGTTTGTTGGGTATCCAATAAAGAAATACCAAATTTGCCAAATCATTGTAGCGATAAACATAATCGCCCATCCTGTTGGAATCTCATTACCGTATTCACCAATACCGTCCCAATTTTCCTCTTTTAACTCACCAGTAGCTGTGTCATTCTTAATTTGGTTAACATACTTAAGCGATACAAATACTGTAATACCAATAACTGCAATACCACCTAGCATTGTAAGGTCATTGATATAATCTTCACCCAAAGCAAATGAATCACCTGCCATGAAGTATGTAGCCGTCATTAATGCAATGATAAGTATAATACCACCTATTACCATAGATTTCATACTAGCAATCTCCTTTTAAATTTTTTTATTCTTCGTTATTCTTTCTTTTTTCCAAAGGTTTGGACTCTATGCTATCATCAAGGACAAGGTCAGAGTACTTTTCAAAGTCTCTTTCCCCTGATTTATCTCTTTTGTATATAGAATACGCATAAGCATAAAACACTACAAATACAACTACCAAAAGTGCAAATTTAGCGTATCCTTGAATCGTCGTTAGAGTTTCGTAATCCACTTTTAAACCTTATTTTAAAGAATTTAAATAAGCAATCAATGCAACAATTTCAGGAATTTTTCCATTTGCTACTGCATCTTTTACACTTTGATTTTTCATATCAGCTGCTACTAATTTAGCTTCTTCTAATGCTGCTGCACTAGCTTCTGGCCATGAACCAAGTTTTGGCATACCAGCTTTGTCATATGGAACTCCAAAAACATTTTTAACTGTATTAGCATTTGCATATGCAGTTGCTATATCAGCCTCATTTGTAAACATATGAGGATAAGCAGGCATAACTGTACCAGGCACAATAGATGATGGATCCATCATATGGTTTTCATGCCAATCTGTAGTTCTATAGTTTCCAACTCTTAAAAGATCTGGACCAGTTCTTTTAGATCCCCATAAAAATGGTCTATCATATGCATACTCACCACTTAATGAATACATACCATATCTATCAGTTTCTGATTTAAATGGTCTAATTAATTGTGAATGACAAGCATTACAAGAGTCTTTTATATACACTTGTCTACCAGCTAATTCTAAAACACTGTATGGTTTAGTACCAACTGTAGGCTGTGATTGCTTAGCAAAATCTGGAATAGCTTCTACTAATCCTGCAAATGCAACAAATAAAAATAATACTACCGTAAAGAAAAACGGTCTTTGTTCTAACCAATGAAACATAATAACCCCCTTCTCTTAAGCGCCCATAGGCGAAGCATTAACAGGTTCTTTATCAAGAACTCTACCAGCTGTTGCAGTTTTATACATATTGTAAGCAAACATAAAGAATCCAATTAAGTACATTAATCCACCAACTGCTCTAATTGTGTAGTATGGTTGAAGTACTGTTACTGTATCAATAAATGAGTATAATAATGAACCATATTCATCATAAGCTCTCCACATCATACCTTGTGTAATACCTGCAATCCACATAGATGTAAAGTATAGTACGATAGCTGTTGTTTGTAACCAGAATTGTGTTTCCATTAATGATTTTGAGTAAATCTCTCTACCATACATTCTAGGAGCCATATGGAATAGTCCTGACATAATCATAAATGCAACCCATCCAAGAACACCATCATGAACATGACCAGGAATCCAGTCTGTAAAGTGAGCAATAGCATTAACAGATTTAATAGCTTGAATTGGACCTTCAATTGTTGATAACATATAGAAAGTTGAAGCCATAACCATAAATTTAATTAATGGAGAAGTTTGTAGTTGACCCCACTCACCTTTCATAGTAAGAAGCATATTAATAGCAGAACCCCATGATGGTAAAATAAGTACAATAGACATTGCAGAACCCATAGTTTGCATCCAATCAGGAACAGTACTATAAATAAGGTGATGTCCACCAGCCCATAAATAAACAAACATTAATCCCCAGAAAGCTAAGATAGAAAGTTTATAAGAATAAACATTTTGTCCAGATTCTTTTGGTAGGAAGTAATAAATCATAGCAATAATTGGTGTAGTAAATACGAATGCAACAGCATTGTGTCCATACCACCATTGTACTAGTGCGTCATTTGTACCAGCATACATAGAAACAGAATGCATAAAACTACTTGGAGCACCATTTGCCCAGAACATTGTAGGTACTTCCATATTGTTTCCAATATATAACATTGCAATTGCAACAAAACATGCTATATAATACCATAATGATATATATAATGTTCTTTCTCTTCTAATACCAATCAAACCAAAAATTGAAATACCCCATAGAACCCACCATACTACTATTAGTACATCTAGTGGCCATTCTAATTCAGCATACTCTTTTGATGATGTGAAACCTGTTGCTAAAGTAACTACTGCTAAAAGAATTGTAATGAAGTATAAAGCAAAATGCAATTTACCAATACCCATTAAAAAAGGTGATTCTTTCATAGAAACTTTTAATACTCTTTGACCAACATAATACCATGTTGCAAAGATACCACTAAGCGTAAAACCAAATGCCACACCATTTGTGTGTAAAGGTCTTAATCTTCCGAATGTACCATACTCACCAGCTAAATTGCTAAGTGATGGAAATGCTAATTGAAATGCTATAATAACACCAACTGTCATCCCTATAATACCAAACAGAATTGTTGCAAAAGTAAAGGCTTTTGCTATCGAGTAATCGTACTCAATTGTTGCACCGTTCTGCATCAATCTCCTCCTAAAGTTTAAAATAAAGCCACGAAACCGTCACTTATAAATGACATTTTATCAAAGGATTTTTTAAAAAGTACTGAATTTGTTAATTGTTTGTTAATTTTATTTCATTAATAGTTTTACTTAATATTAATTTAAGAATAGTTTTATTGATTATTGTGTTTAATCTAATATTAAGAATTGTTAAAATATAATTACAAAATATTAAAATTATAGGAGTTAATATGATAGTTAAAAAATTAAAAACTACTATGCTGGGGCTTTTTATATGTTGTACTACTACTTCCATAGCACAAGATAATTCTATTGAGCTAATAAATCAAAATCAAGGTCTAAATAGTACGATTGTTGGGTCAAATGGTGGATTAGATGACAAAATTGTTGAGCTAGCTGATAGTTTATTAGCAAGTAATAAAATACCTCAAAATAGTATGGGTAATATTGCTATTACATCTTTTGTAAATCTACATCAATTAGACCAAACATCATATTTTGGACGAACTATTGCTGAAACATTTTTTAATGAACTTTTTATTAGAGGGTTTAATGTCTCTGATTTTAGAGGTCAAAATGTCCTAAAAGTAAATCCAACAGGTGAGTTTTATATTACAAGAGATGTAAACTCAATAAATAGAAAGATTCAAAATAGTTATGTATTAGTAGGTACTTACTCTGTTATAGATGGTAAGATTTTATTAAATGCAAGAATAATGGATAATATCTCAGGAAAAATTGTAGCAACTGCAAAATCTTATTATAAAACAAACGATTGTAAGATATTAGGAACTTGTCCAAAACCTAGAATGATAAGAATTGTTTGCAATAACTTGAAAAGATAATTAAAACAATATAGTTTTAATTGTTTTTTACTTTTATTAAAATATTGTTTTTTTTATCTTTGAAGTATATTTTTTCTTGCGATAGAAGATTATATAAAAAACTATCACTATATGAGCTACTTAAATACTCTTTATTAAATTGTTTTGAACTTAAACACTCAATCTTACTTAAACACACCTCATCTTTATATACTTTTAAATCTAATGCTATTTGACCTACTTGAAATATCTGTAGATGTATATGGTCATTATATTTACTAATAAATCCTTTATCATAAAATTTAAACTGTGGTGCTTTAAACAAAACAATACTAGAGTTTGTGTATATTGGTTTTTTTGAAGAACATGCTGTAAAAATAAATAATAAACAAATGATAACAATATTTCTAAACATAAATTTACCTCTATGCAAATTAATCAATCAAATCAGAATATGTTAGATTTCCATTTATATATAAACATAATTTTGAAAATAAAAACACAGAGTATCCACCCTCTTTTATAGATACATTTACAAGCTTATCACCCACCATACCCTCTTCTTGAGCTTTTGTTATTGTATTTTCAATAACTGTTTCTAGTTTTAGTTCATCTGAGACTATAATAGGTCCTAGAAGATAAGTACACTCTTCATGTTCTATATACTGATGATTTACCTTCTGTTCATCTATTAAAGATTGGTATGGTACTTGTGTGACAGCACAACCACCAAAAAAAATAACAACTACAGCTATATATAAATATCTCATCTCATTCCTCCATATTATTTGCAAGCACATAAGAACTAGCCCATGCCCAGTGCAAGTTGTACCCACCACAATCACCATCTACATCTAAAACTTCACCTGTAAAAAACAGATTTTTATATAATTTTGATTCCATAGTTTTAGAATTTATTTCAAATGTATCAACACCACCTGCACAAACTTCACAACTATCAAAACCTTTTGTATCAACTATATCAAACGATAGATTTTTTAAAGTGTATGAAATAGCAATAATATCTTTTTTTGTTAAAAATTTTGCATATTTGATATTTTGTGGTATTTTACTCATAAAAATAATATATTTAGCAAGTTTTTTATTTATTAATCCATCTAGCCACATAATTATATCTTTGTTATTATGGTTTTTATATCTATTTTGTAAAATCTCAATCAATCTATTTTTTGAATAATCTGGCATAGTATCTATAGTAACTTTTACTGTTTTATTATACTGTAGTTTATCAGATATATCTCGACTAATATCCAAAATAGCACTTCCTGAAAGTCCATATTTTGTAAATAATATATCACCTTTTTTATTATTGACTACACCATCAATTTTAACTCCAGAGATAATATCAAGGTTTTTATTTGAACTAACTAATTGAACCAAAGAAGCTATTGGTGTGATGATATTATGTCCAAACTTTTTGGCTATTTGGTATCCTTTTGTAGAAGAGCCAAGCTTTGGCATAGCACAACTACCCATTGCTAATATAATCTTATCGTATATTTGGTTATTTATGATATATTTATTGTTTTTAAAACTTATATCATCTATATCACTATTTAAAATTATCCTTACACCTTTTTGTAAAGCTTCATACTCAAGCAACTCCACAACACTTGATGCCATTAAAGATGATGGATATTGTCTTGTTTTTGCCCCTTCTTTGAATTCTATTCCAAATTGATTAAAGATTTTTTTACATTTAGGAAAGTCAAACAAAGATAAAGAATATTTTATAAAATCGGGATTGTTACTATGAAAATTTTCTAATTTAATATTTTTATTTGTAATATTACATCTACCATTTCCAGTGGTCAAAAGCTTTTTTCCAACTTTGTTGTTTTTTTCATAGATAGTGATATTGAAATTTTTTGATGCTAATAAAATCGAACTAAAAAGCCCAGAAGCACCTGCCCCTATTATGGCTATATCTTTTTTCATAAATATTATTTATTCTATAGTAAAATTAGTGGAAAATTCTTGATCTTCATCTATTACTTTAAAAGTCCATTTTCCTTTGGTTCTACCTTTTATATATCTATAGTCATAAACAGAACCATGCAAAGCTGGTATTATCATTTTTCTTGTTCTTGTTACTCTTTCATTTGGTTCTATCCATTGAAAAGTAACATTATGATCCTCTTGTATTCTTTCATGTGTATATTTACAAATTATAGAATTTTCATCTTCTAGTATTAGACAATCAGCACTATTCTCAAATGCAAAACTAATAGTACTAAAAATCATAAAAGCTAAAAAAAAATATTCTTTTTTCATAAGTTTTCCTAAATTAATATTTAAAGCAATTGTAACAAGAAACTACTAAATATAAGTTAAATTAAGTTATAATTTTAAACTTAAAATAGCTTAATCATATATTAAGTTTAAACTTAATCAATAGGAAATAATTTGACAAAAACAAAATGTGGATTCGTAGCAACAGTAGGTAGACCAAATGCAGGAAAAAGTTCTTTATTAAATTGGCTTGTTGGTGAAAAAATAGCTATGGTTTCCCATAAAGCAAATGCTACAAGAAAAAGAGCAAATGTTATTGTAATGCAAGATGATAATCAAATTGTATTTATAGATACTCCAGGACTTCACGAAAAAGAAAAACTTATAAATCAATTTATGTTAGAGGAGGCTTTAAAAGCTATTGGGGATTGTGACTTGATACTTTATTTAGCACCTGTAACTGACAAAATAAAACATTATGAAGATTTTTTAATAAAAAATACAAAAAACACAAAACATATTTTGCTTCTTACTAAAACAGACTTTATAACAAAAGATGAAGTGTTTGCTAAAATCGAAGAGTACAAAGTTCATGAAGATAAATATGAAGCTATTATCCCAGTGTCTATAAAAAAAGGTACTAAAAAATCTGATATTTTAGATGTAGTTGTCAAAAATCTTCCTGTATCTCCACCTCTATTTGATACAGAGATTATGACCACTTCTCACCTAAGAGAGCTTTACAAAGAGTTTATAAGAGAATCAATATTTGATAACATAAGCGATGAGATACCTTATGAAGCAGATGTAGTTATAGATAAAATTGAAGAAAAACCAAATGTAGATGTAATAAAAGCAACAATAGTTGTAGAAAAATCTACACAAAAAGGGATGATAATAGGAAAAGGTGCTGTTGCTATTAAAAGAATAGGACTTAATGCTAGAAAAAAAATAGAACAACTATCTGGAAAAAAATGTTATTTAGAACTTTTTGTATCTGTTAAAAAAGGTTGGACAAAAAATAAAAGTAGCTTAAAAGAGATGGGATATAACTTCGATTAGTTATGAAAGATGATAAAATTAAAGTCATAAACTCTAATTTTATACAAACTTATAATGCAAAAGTAACTGAAGAGATAAACCCAAAATATCAATTACAGTTTATTAAAGCATCTTTAAAAAATAGTGAGCTTATCATAGATGATAACTCTACTATTTTTTATAGCTATCTAAAAGATTCTTTATCGTATGAGATATTGTGTTTTAATACCGATTCTAATACCCAAACAATACTAGAGCCACTTATACTAAAAGCATATTATAAAGAAAAAACAAAATCAACTGACCTTTTTATACTAAACGACTCATTTGTTTTATATCAAAATAGTGAGTTTTTGCTATTTAAACATCTAAACCATATAGATCAAAATGATATAAAAATATATCTATCACAAAAATACAATATCAATATAGATAATACTTATAGTATAAATAATGATGATTTAGAAGAGATGAAAAAAAGCTATATAAAAAATTCTTTTAATCATGATAAAAAAAGATACAAAAAATATAAATCAACCAATAGTTTTTTATATTTTATTTTATTTACTCTTCTTTGTTTTATGATTTTTTTATACACTATATTTAATCACAATAGTAAAACACTAAAACCCAAACAAACAGTTAATAGCAACTATACACATAAATTGAATATATACAAAAAACACAACAAAGATCTAATAGAAGATACTATAACTCTATTTAAACATCTTAAAATAAATAAAATAACCATAAAATCTTTGGAGTATTCAAACAACAGAATAAATCTTGAAATATTTCATACTAACAAAGATAGATTATTTGACTTTACTACCACATACAATAAACAGATAAAAATCAACTCATTATGGTTTATGGAAGAAACTAAACAGTATAAAATGGAGATATCAATTGAATATTAAAACAAATTTTGAAGAGATAAGTTTTATCCAAAAAATTGAGCTTTATATTATAATCATAGCTATATTTATTGTTTTGAATTATTTTTATACCAATTATATTCATACTATTAAAACACCATTAAAAAATACAAATGTATCAAAAATAAATCAAAAACTTATAGATTCAAAACTTATAAAAAAATCAAAAATCATACTTATAAAAGAGATAGATGAAATAAGTGAAGAGTTTAATATCAATATTTTAAAAGCACAATATTATAAAAATTATTTTAATCTAAAACTAGATGGTAACTTTATAGATATTATAAATTTTTATAATCATTTATCTGTACATTTTAATATAAAATATTTCAATATAAATATTGAAAACAAAAAGATAGTCGCTAATATAAAATTTGATATAAAATACTATTTTAATCCAAAATATATCTATAACAAACTAAATAATATACCAAATCCATTTGTATATAAAACTAAAAACAAGAGCCTTAAGAAAGATATCAAAATAATTGTTAATGCTATAGTTGGTAACAATGTATTGATCAATCACAAATGGTATACACAAGATAGCACAATAAATAACTATAAACTGAATTTAATAGATAAAGATTTTATCTTATTAGAAGATTTGAAATCAAAAAAAATACTAAAAGTGAAGGTGTTCAATGATAAAAAGTATCTACAACTATGATATTGATTATTCTTTAATAAAAGATATAGATCCAAATATTTTAAAACAATATTCTATTATTCCAATAGAAAAAAATGAACTTTTTATTATGATTGCTACATCAAATAATCATTTAGATATAAAAGATTTAAATACTATATTTAATTTTCCAATAAAACTAATCTATCTATCTTCAAGTGACTTAGAGTTTGAACTTAAATATATTAGACTAAAAAAAGAGTTATTTAGAGTATCAACACAAGCAATAAATTTTATTGATATACAAACTGAAAACTCATATATATTAGAATTTTTAGAGCTTATTTTAGAATTTTCTATCAAAAACTTTGTAAGTGATATACATATAGAGTGTTTAGACAAAAGTGTTATTATTAGACTTAGACTAGATGGTGTTTTGCAACAATATTTTAGATTTGATATAATGCTATATCCAATAATTAGTTCAATTATAAAGTTTCTATCAAATCTTGATATTTCACAAAAAAGAGTACCGCTTGATGGTAGGTTTACTAAGTCTATTGATAACTATAGCTATGACTTTAGGGTCTCTACTGTACCTACTATATTTGGTGAATCTATAGTTTTAAGAGTTTTAGATAATAAAAATATTAAAAAAAACATTGATTTGATTGGTTTTGATGATAATAGTTTATCTATTATAAAAAATAGATTACAACTAACCCAAGGATTAATACTAATAACAGGTCCAACAGGAAGTGGAAAAACCACATCTTTATATTCTATGCTAAACTATATAAATAAAAAAGAGAAAAAAGTTATCACAATAGAAGACCCTGTAGAGTACAAACTAGATGGAGTGATACAGATAAATATAAATACTGATATAAATCTTGATTATCATACTGTATTAAAAAATATTTTAAGACAAGACCCAGATATACTTATGATAGGTGAAATAAGAGATACTATATCACTAAATATAGCTTTAAGAGCAGCCTTAACAGGACATCTAGTAATAAGCACACTACATACAAATAACTCTATTGAAACTATATCAAGACTTATTGACCTAAAAGCTGAACCATATTTAGTAGCTACTACTTTAAAAATGGTTTTATCTCAAAGATTACTAAGACAACTTTGCCCAAAATGTAAGTTATATAATAATGATACAGGATATTATACAGCCAATGGATGTAAAGATTGTAACTTTACTGGATATTATAAAAGAGAGATAGTATCAGAAGTATTACAAATAGATGAAAAAATATCAAAAATGATATCAAAAAATAAAACTATTCTAGATATACTTCACAAAGCTCAAAAGCATGGATTTAAAACACTTCAAGATAATGGAACAGATATGTTAAAAAAAGGTTTAACATCTCAAGATGAATATATTAGTAAGATATCAGATGATATATAATATAACATTTCAAGAAAATCAAAATACAAAACATATTAAATTAGAAGCCAATGATATATTAGAGTTGGAAAAACTAAAACAATACCCTAAAAATATCATCAGTATTAAAACAAATCGTACAATAAAAGATTTTGTAAGTTTTTTAGTTAAGCCTAAAATTAAACAAAAAGATATTTATGAATTATTTAATCAACTAAAGATTATGTTAAATGCAAATATAACAATCAATGAATCAATATCTTTATTATTACAAAACAAACAGATAAAATATATAGAAGATATGTTATTAATACTAGATAGCTCAATTAAAACAGCACAACCTATTGATATAGCACTTGCAAAATATAAAAAAAATTTAGGAGAAACAACAATATTATTTCTAAAATTAGGAATATCTAATGGAAATATAAAAGAGGCTGTTAATTCAATAGTTGAAATAAATACACAAAATAAACAAATAGAAAATAAACTAAGTGATATTATTAGATATCCAATTATTTTATTAATATCTTTATTAGTTGCAATAGTTATGATATTTATATATGTTATTCCAAATTTTCAATATATTTTTACTCTATTAGGAGATAATCTACCTTTTACTACAAAAGCACTACTATATTTAGAAAATATAGTTTTAAACTACTATTATTTTATAGCTCTATTACCTTTTGTTATATATATTCTATCTATTTTAATATATAAAAAAAATAGATTATATTTTGATAAGTTATTTATACTAAAAATACCTATAGTTAGTAAACTTCTTAGGGCTTATATGTTTTATAAACTTTTTTTATCAATTAATATAATTGTTAATTCAAAATACAAATTTCAAGTAGCAATAGAAAATAGTAAAAATATTATAGATAATTTATATCTAAAAGATAATATTAACAAAATTTTGATAGATATTAAAAATGGTTCTTCCATAGCAAATGCTTTTAAAAATAGAGATATTTTCGATCAGCTTACCATAAAGCTACTTTATGCAGCACAACACACAAATCAGTACGAAACTATTTTAAAAGATATATCAAAACTACATAAAACTTATTTTGATAATAGAATAAAAATATTTGCTTCTATCTTAGAACCAGCTATTATATTTTTTATAGCATTGATAGTGTTGTGGTTGGTGTTAGCAGTGATGACACCAATGTGGGAGATGAGTAGTATCATCTCCTAATAGTTTTTATATACTTTGCAATCTTTTTAACTCATCTTTAACAATATCAACATGCAATATCTCTATTTGTTCACCATCAACTTTTTTCTTTTTTCTAACACTAACCTTGTCCCAAATAGCAGCTATATTACCACTGGAATCAATTATAAATGTAGACCTAACTATACCCATATACTCTCTTCCATAGTTCTTTTTTAACTGCCAAACACCATAAGATTGTGATAGCTCTTTTTGTTCATCACATAAAAGTGTTATTGATAAATTTTGTTTTTCAATAAAATTTTGATGCTTTTTTGCACTATCTGGACTAACACCTAATATCACTGCGTCCAAATCATCAAATTGTGGTTCTGCATTTGTAAAATCACAAGCTTCTTTAGTACAACCAGGCGTGTTATCTTTTGGATAAAAATATAACACTATCCATTTTCCTTTTAAATCTCTTAAGCATATCTCAACATTATCTTGATTTGGCAAACAAAACTCTGGTGCCTTAGTTCCTACTTCTAACATACATTTTCCTTTTTATTTTATCGCTATATAAGTTCCAAAATTTATCCACTTAAATATACAATCAAAGTTTTTAAATCCTGCATCCAAAATCATCTTTTTATTTTCCTCATAAGTATAAGGTATCAATACATTTTCCAATGCCTCACGCTTTTGAGAAATTTCAAATTCACTATATCCTTGAGTTTTTTTAAAATTATAGTACTCATCTATAAACTGTTTGTTTAGTATCTTATTTTCTGTAATTATTTTTTCACTAAAAATAAAAACTCCACCACTATCTAGGCTATTGTATATTTTTTTTATCAACAACTCTCTTTTTAAGGGTCTAATAAACTGTAAGGTATAGTTAGAGATAATAACCTTTGATTTTTTTAATTTTACATTAAAAATATCATTATTTAAAAACTTTATTTGATGCCCATAAGCTTTTGTTTTCTTTTTTGCTTGAAGTAACATAGCATCTGATGTATCTATACCAACTAACTTAAAACTCAAGTCTGAACCATTTGCAATATTTATTAGTGTTGTAGCTGTAGAACAACCTAAGTCATAAACTCTATCATCTTTTTTTAAATATTTTAATGTAAACTTTGTTGTTAAATCCAACATAATCTCATAAAAAGGTACAGATCTATTTAACATATCGTCAAAAACAGATGCTACCTCTTCATCAAATTCAAACTGTTTTATAATTGGTTTTTCAAATACTTTATCTTTTATTCTATTTTTCATTAAAAGTATTGTATAATAATTATTATTTTATTATACTAAATGGAGATGAGTATGGCAATGTTTGGAAGTGTTGGGAAAGTGTTTAAAAGTATCAAATTGAAAAAAAGAGTATTTGATCCTGAAAAAATGTCTATAGAAGATATAACTTTACCTGTATGTTTAAGAAATCTTGATAGTGATGAAGCAAGAAACTTAGTAAAACAAGAGATTGATACATTTAAATCACTTGGTTATGTAAATATGCCAATTGATCAATTAAAGTTTCCAGAATATCACTCATATCAAGTTGGTACACTTTTAAGATTTTTACAAGAAGACAAGGTATTTTTAATACCAAATATAGAAAAAATACTACCTAGTGTCGCTTTGCATATCACAAAAAGACAACTTCATGTAAAAGTATTTGATATGATTTATAGATACAATGAATCAGTAGATCCAGCAGAATTAAAACAAGAGTTAGAAGTAGATTTAAAATGGACTCCACTTGAAGTCGCTTATTTATTACATTATATAACACTTGAAAATAGAATTATTCACAAAAGTTAAAATATTTTTTAGCTTTTTCTATATCATCTAAAATTTGATTTTTTAGATGCTTATAGTTTTCAAACTTTTTATTATCTCTTATTTTTTTGCAAAAAACAATTTGAATTTTTTTTGACTTTATATTATCTTCAAAATTTTCTAAAATATGTGTTTCTACTGCAAAGTTTCCATCTGTTGAGACTCTATGACCTATAAATGATACAGAACTATAAATTTTATTATCAATAACTGTTTTTGTTATATATATACCATCTTTAGGAATCAAGTATTTTTGTATATTTAAATTGATTGTTGGTACAAACTGTTTACTACCAAGACTTTGCCCTTTTATATGTATTCCATCTATTTTATAATTATATCCCAAAAATTTATTTGCTTGTTTTATATCTCCATTTCTTAATAATTCTCTTATAATTCTTGAATGAACCCCTATTGCTTCTACTGAATACTCCTTTATAACCTCTACAGTACCATCGAATATATTTTTTAAATCTATTATAGAATAAGCAGCTTTATATCCAAAATGAAAATCAAATCCAACAACTATTTTATTTAATAAAACAAACTCCTCTTTTAACAAAGAAATAAACTCATTGCCATTTAGATGTTTTATATCATCTAGTGGATAATAAAAAATAGGCAAATCAGTAAGCTCTGATCGACTTGTATCTGGTGAAAGATTTGCATAAGAAGTTTGTATCACCACTATCGCACCATTTTTATCAAGCTTTTTAAAAAGCTCTTGATGACCTAGATGCATCCCATCAAATCCACCTATAGCTATACTTGTTATTTCACTTTTTATGATTTTTCCTTTATAGGGAAGCCCTAATATTTTTTTGATATAATATCTAAAAAATAGTAAGGGGTTTATTATTGCAATTAAAATAAATATTTACCAGATTGTAAAAAAATCAAATGATGATTTTGATCCATTAATAAAAGAGTTTATTAAAATGTCAAGTAAATATGCTAAAATAGAGGTTCATAGTTTATTTAATAAACAGATCTCAAAAGCACAAACAATTGGCGAAAAAGAGGCACAGGAGTCTTATAATGAAGTGTTTTTACCAAAATTATCAAATGGCTATAATATTGCACTTGATGTATTAGGTACAAAAATGGATAGTTTTAAATTTGCTAATACATTAAAAGATAAAACAACAATAAACTTTTTTATAGGTGGTGCATTTGGTTTTAGGAGAGATTTTTTAAATAGATGTGATAAAGTTATATCATTAAGCGACCTTACTATGGCACACAAAATAGCAAATTTAGTTTTGTGTGAACAGATATTTAGGTCACTTTGTATATTAAATAACCATCCTTATCATAAATAATTTAGTTAGTTTTAGATAAAATCTTGAAAATTATTAATATAGGGTAAAAAAGTGGCTTCAAAAAAACAGATCGAAGATTTAAAAATAACTTTAAATGAACGAAAAAGAGCGATAAACAGTAATATAAGTGATAGTATAGATAATATATCTAAATTAAATAATTGTGAATGTAAGGATGACTTAGATTTTGCAGAAGCTAGTAGTGATAGCTTTACATCTGGTATAATCATAAACCAACAAAAACAAGAGCTAAAAGAGATTGATGAGGCTCTTGAGAGTATTTCAAACGGTACATATGGAATATGTGAGATGTGTGATGACCCAATTGCACTTGGTAGATTAAAAGCAAAACCATTTGCTAAGTTTTGTACAGATTGCAGAGAGATTCACGAACACAACAACAACTAAAAGAAAAAGGTAGAAAAGATGGGATTAAAAAAATATATATTTGCAGGGCTATTGCTTATAATAGCAATTTTTGGTTATGTATTTAGTATAGAATCAGGAGATTATAAAGTAGAAATTTTTGATTATACATTGATTTTGCCTTTAGCTGTATGGATAATTGCACCAACAGTATTATTATTTGTTGTTAGTGTTTTACATATTATTTACTATGGTCTAAAAAACTTTTTTGCCTTAAAAGCTGTAACAAAAGATGTAAACTCTTTTACAACTCTTATATCAAAAAGAATTTTAAATGAAGATTCTAATTTAACTTTTCAAAATAAACAATTCAAAGAGTTGGCTGATATTTTAAAACAGATAGAATTAGATATTGAAGATGTAAACTTTTCAACTACAAATGAAGATATAAATAAGATATCAGAACAATTAAAATCAATCAAATCTGGTCAATATATCTCTGAAAAAGAGTTGAAGCTTTCAAAAGAAAATCCAATAATGATTCAAAACCTTATAAATAGAGCTTCTATAGATGATAACTTTTCACTAGATGTAATAAAAAGTAACAATCAATACAATAAAGCGATAATAAAAAAAGCTTTCTCTAAAGTACTAGAATCAAAATCAATGACTACACTTAAAAAACATCTAGATGATATATCGTTTGATAATGATATGCTGACTAATTTATTTAAAAAAGATAGTGAACAAAAAAATGAATTTGCTATGACAAATGATCAAATTATGAAATTAATTAAAAAAGTTGAATTCACAAATTCAGAACTAATACAAATAGCAAATTACTATAAGTCGTCTATGACTCCTGATCAAATTATTAAACTATTTGAAGATATAGCTTCTTTAAATGAAGAGTATACAATCTCATATCTATATGTTTTATCTGAATATGAAGTGATAGATAAAATTAGAGATATTTTAGTAAATAGCAACCAAAATGAATATACATCATTTAAAGCTCTAATAGACCTAAAAGATGCTGGTAAACATACATATTCTCTTGATAGACTATGTTATAAATAATATATATGCAAAACTTAATTGACTTTACAAGACCAGTTATTTCACTGGCTCCACTAGCTGGATATACAGATCTTCCTTTTAGATCTGTAGTTAAAAATTTTGGTGTTGATTATACTGTTAGTGAGATGATAAGCTCAAATGCATTAGCTTACAATAGTGAAAAAACATCAAAAATGATACAAAAATCACCAAATGAAACTCCATATTTTGTTCAATTAGCTGGAAACAAAGCAGAGATTATGAAAATTGCTGTTGAAAAATTAAATGAGATAGATGGTATTGATGGTATTGATTTAAATTGTGGATGCCCAGCACCTAAAGTTTTCAATCATGGTAGTGGTTCAAATCTCTTGGGAGATTTAAAAAGATTACAAGATATTTTAAAAACAATAAAAAAATACTCAGCAAAAAAACTAACAACTGCTAAAGTAAGAATTGGTATAGATGAAAAAATCCCAGTAGATATAGCAAAAGCTATTGAGGACTGTGGTGTAGACTTTATTGCAGTTCATGGTAGAACTAAAAAAGGTGCCTATAAGGCTCCAGTTGATTATGATGCTATTGCAGCTATCAAACAAGCTGTATCTATTCCTGTTATTGCAAATGGTGATATAACAGACCTAGAAAAAGCTAGATATGTTTTAAACCACACAAAGGCTGATGGCATTATGATAGGTAGAGGTGCTATAGGAAAACCGTGGATATTTCAACAAATTGCAAACAATAGTGAAATAATTAGTGATGAATTAAAAAAAGAGATCATTATAGAGCATCTAAAAAAGATGGTTGATCATTATAATGAATATGGTGTAGTTATGTTTAGAAAACATCTTCATACATACTCAAAAGGGTATGATAAAGCAAATCAATTTAGAGAAAAAGTAAATAAAACAACTAGTTCAACTGATATGCTAGAGTTAATAAAAGAGTTTTTTTAACTCTATTTATCTTTAAGTTCAATAAATTCAGATATTGCATTAAGCAACTCTGTTATATTCAAAGGTTTTGTTATATATCTATATATTCCTATCTCGTCAGCTTTTAAAAAATAATCATATTCAGCATGAGCAGTAGTCAAGATACAAGGAGTTGATGGACTTAATTTTTTTATTTCACTTGACATCTCCAAGCCATCCATTTTTGGCATTTTAATATCAGTTATAACAAAATCTATATCTTCACAAGACTTAAAAAGCTCCAAACCATCCTTACCATTTACAGCTGTAATCACTTTTCCAAAAACTTTATTTAGTATCTTACTAAATGAGTTCATAATAGATACATCATCTTCAACATATAGTACAGTTTTGTTTTTTAAATTGTCAAAATTCATCATTATTAACCTTTTGTATAAAAAAAGCCAAGTAGCTATGCTACCTGGCTTAAAAGAATAAATCTTTTTTTAATCCTATAAAAATGGATTAGCGTAAAGTGCAATTAATGCAATTACAAGAGTATAAATAACTTGTGCTTCAATCATCGCTAATGCAATGAACATTGTAGTCATAAGTTTTCCACCCATACCTGGGTTTCTTGCAGTACCAGCAATAGTAGCAGCAGCAGTGTTACCCATACCAATAGCACCACCCATAGCAGCGATACCAAGACCGATACCAGCAGCAAGAACAGAATATGCCTCTATCATAGATTTACCAGCTTCTTCTGAAGCTAAAGCAGCAGTTGCGAATGCAAACATTAAGAATAAAATTTTTTTCATTCAAAATTCCTTTATATTATATTTGTATATCAAAAGTATGTTCGGCTAGCGTAACCCTGAAGCAAAATGCTCAAAGCAATATCTATATAAATATAGTTATTTTCCTACTTAACACTTTTAATTGATGAAATTATATCTAATTTTATCTTAAACCAAATCTAATTTATTATTAATAATTGATTTAATTATATTCATTCTACTATCAAAATCAAAATTAGATGTATTTGAGTGATTTAGCTCTTGTATTTGATTTAGTTCATCACTATTTTCTAACAATGCATCTATTTTAAATGCAGTAGTTGGATCATCCACACCATTCATAATTGAAAATGTATCTAGAATTTCAGATGTATAGTTAGATTGAGGAACGAAAACAATATTTTTATAATATAATGCTTTTAATATATTTGATAAATAAGATTTTTGTTTTGTAGGCAATATAAAAATATCGCTAGCTATAAATAGTATATCTCTATTTTTTATATCATCAATCATTATTATCTGATAATCAATCTTTAGTCTATTTATCAATAGCTTTAATTGATTTATCTGATTTGTATCACTATAAATCATCACCTTAAAGTTTTTGGCTTGTATCTGTGATATTATCTTCAAAAACTCTTTTAAACCACTTCTATGTAGCTCTGAAGCAGTAAAAAATATCAATCTAGTATTATCTTCAATATTATATTTTTTTCTAAAATTTAGCTTTATATTTAAATCATATTCAATACTCTTTTTTATATATGGATATAAAATATGAATTTTATTTTTTGATAGTGCTGGTAGTTTATTTAAAATAGATTCTTTTACTCCATTTGTATTAACTATTATCACTTTAGAGTTATTTATTAAGTCTATTGCTTGACTGTTTAATACACCATTATGAAAATATAAAGTTGGATAATTTTTATTTTTAAAAAATATTTTGGATAAAAAGGATTGTTGTTTATAATAACTAACATCAAAAATAGTTTCTAATTTTGATGTTAATTTAGTTTTATTTTTAATTGCTATATCTATTTTTTTCATATAGATATATTATTATAAAAATATTAAAAGTAATGTTATATTTTTAAAGCTTTTGCCCAATTTTCCATTAAATCATGAAGTTCCTCCTTTGGAGCCTCTGTAAAATCAATAGTAAATTTATCCTCAAATTCACAAATACCAATAATTCTAGGTCTAACAGCTAAGATTTTATGATGTGGAATCGCAGGACCAAAACAAAATAAAAAGTTTTGTGCATCTATAATACCCTCCATAACAGGACCATCAATAGCTTTTGTATGTGTGTAGTGATCAAAAATACCAACAAATTTTGCTATAGGATGTGCTTCAACTTTTGCTTTAAAATATTCTAAAATTTCTGGTACATTTTGTTGTTTTACTTCTGATTTTTTCAATTCTAGTGAGAAGATTGTATATTTATCCATAAATGTTTCTTTTTTCATAATTATTTTCCTTTTGTATATTTAATTTATTTGTTAAATGTTGCAAATGATTTTATACAACATTTAATAGATTGAGCTATATCGCCACCTTTTTTATCCATAAAATCTACTTGAACTTTATAAATAGTTTTGTTTTTCTTATTTTTTACTTGCAATACTACATATCCAGCATATAGTTTACTTTTTTTAGTTTTTTTACCAGGGTCATCAACATCATTTTCATAAATATAGTATGATAAATTTAGCTTCTCTTTCTTATCTTCACTTTTTATAATATATTTTTGAAGCTCATCTTTTACGATTTTATCAGTATCAGATAATTTAACAAACTCAAAAATCTTTGACTCTGCATATACAGCTTTTTCAATACTTGAACTTAACTTTACATTTCCACTTTCAAGTAGTATCTGTGCTTTTTTAATATCTTCATCTCCAAATCCTCTCTCAAAAGTAGTAGTGTTTTTTTGACATGGTATTCTTTGTGCTTTACCAGACTGTGGTACACCTGTAGTGCTTGGAATATCAGATGTATTAATGATCAACATAGTAATGGCAAATATAACAATAAAGATTATGATATTAGTTCTCATATCTACTCCTGAATACAGATATCGTGTTTTTTCATATGAACAATTGTTTGATAAATAACTATTGCTATTACTATAGTTACAATTGTAACCATTGAATATGAAAGTAATAATAATACTGAATCATTTGTTTTCACATACATCAACATAGATGCAATAGCCATAGCAGCAATTGGGAATACAAAAGCCCACCATGATATAAAAAATTTAATTTTTACAAAACTTTTATACATAAATGCAACTAAAAATGTAAAAAATAGTGCAAGATTAAATAAAAACATTGAAAATACATCAACCACACCATACATTTTAAAATACGCAATAAATCCAACTGCTGGTGGTGCAATCAAGATAAACATTGTTGGCATAAATTTAGCAGCTAATTGATGGTGAAAAATAATTCTATTCAATATAATTGATAATAATATTACCCAAAAGAACATACCAGAACTAAAGAAATACATTAAAACTCCATTTGATGCAAAACCAACACCAGCAACAGGTACTAAAACATTACCAACTATTGGTATAAACCATGCTGGATTTGAGTGTGTTAATTCTTGATTAGAATTAATCCAATATGCTATAGTATGCATAGTCAAATAAAAATGTAAAGCAGCTCCAGGATACCAAAAAACTGCAGATATCGTAGGATATACATCTTTATATATAATAGCCAACATCAACATAGATATAGATACAGCTGCAAAAAAATTTACTCTTATAGGGTGAGCAAACTCTTTTTTAACTGCCATACTGTATTTGGTGTATTTGTATATGTAAACTACTGATACAATAATAAATATCAATGTAGTAATATACATAAGAGATGATCCAATGATATGAGGAAAAGCCAACCATTCTCCTGCTTTTTGATATGTGATTGTTAATCCACTCATCCCCATTACAATTGCATACATCATAATTGGGAAAAACTTAAGTCTATTTTGTTCTACTTGTTTTGCTTCCAAGACGAATTCCTTTGATTGTTTTAATAACTTATAATAAAGATTAATATAAGTTATATTGATTTAGAATAGTATCATTTTTATGAACATTTGTCAATAATAAGATAATTTATTGTAATTTTAGAGTTAAGTATTAATTATAATTTAAGTAAACAAGCTATTAAAAGCTTGCCCACTCATCATCACTACTGTTTGAAACGATAGGTTTTATTTTTGCAGTGTTTTTTTCTTTTACTACTGTTTTTGATACAGTTGGAATAAAAGTTTCCTTAGCAATTGGTGTTTTTTCTGTTTTTGAAATATTTTTTGCTTTTACATTATCTTTTCCATTAAACTCTTTCTCATTAGCATTAGAAACAATAAGTTTTGATACAGTATCAGTTTGGATTGCAACCTCTTGTGTTGCAGTTGCTATATTTGCGTTTTCTTGTGTTTGTCTATCTAATGAACTTATTGCATCATTGATTTGAATAATACCATTTTGTTGATCTTTTGAAGCACTTTCAACCTCATTAATAAGATCAATCGTTTTAGATATATTATCGTTTAGACCTGTATATCCCTCTATCATTTTATCAGATATTTTTTTACCATTGTTTGCTTTTTCTGTAGCATTCTCTACAAGATTTTTTATCTCGTTTGCAGCTTCTGCTGATCTTGATGCTAAGTTTCTTACCTCTTGTGCAACTACAGCGAACCCTTTTCCAGCTTCACCTGCTGTTGCTGCTTCTACTGCTGCGTTTAAACTTAGAATATTTGTTTGAAATGCTATTTGGTCTATTACGCTAATAGCTTCATTTATTGATGTTACTTGCTCATCTATCTCATTCATAGCTGTTGTAGTTTGTTTAGCTAATGATTGACCTTCATTTAAAGAGTTTGTTAATGATGTTGCAAAGCCAGACATTTTAACTATATTATTAGTGTTACTTGTAATATTATTAGTTATCTCCTCTAGCGATGCTGCTGTCTCTTCAATAGCTGCAGCTGCTTGAGTTGAATTTTTATTTAATACATCTACATTTTCAAGTAAAGTATTACTACTAATATCAAGAGTCATCCCATTTGCTTTATTGTCTATTAGTATTTCAGTAATAGCATTTTTCAACTGCTCTATTTGTGAGAAGATTCTATCTAATCCACTATCTTTTTTAAATTGATTTTTATAAATTGATGTTGTATATTTTCCACTAATATATTCATCCATAATTGGATAAGTATCTCGTATTCCATCTCGTAAATTATTCACTCCTCTATTAATGGTTGTTTTTAATTCCATTAGAGTCTTATTAGAAGTATGAGCTGTTAAATCATCTGCAAACCAACCTCGTCCAACATTATCTAATAACTTTTCTACATCTTTTAAAAATAGATTGTCCTCTTCAATACCACTTTGTGTTTTTTTAATATTTTCATTAATTAGTTTTGACATTTTTCCAAGTTCGTCATTACTATTTAAGTCTATTAAGTTTACATTTGAAGATTTTCTATTTAAAAAATCAAAAAATGATACTACCCCATTTTGTACTTTTTCAAGTGAATTAACAATAGATTGAACAGTTACATAAGAATAAGCTAAAACCACTAGTATTACGAATAATGAGATTATAATAAGCATCATCAAAATTGAACTATTCTCTTGACTATAACTATTAACATACTTTATATCTTTTGCTTTACTAGCTTTCTTAAAATCTTTTAATTTATTTTTAAATGGTCTCCAAACAGTTTTGATATGCACAATAATATCTTCATCAGTTAATTTACCAGCTTTAAATTTTGAAATAAGTCGTAATACATCTTGTTGGTATGTGTTATGAAGTGGTAATATATTATATGTAGCTACACCTTTACTTAATTTACTAAATTTATCTTTTTTAAGATTTTCAATACTTACACCCAAAGCTTTGACTGCTTTTTCCATATTTGATAATGTTTTAGCATCTTTATTATCAATATATACACCTCTCATTGCAGAAGTAATCTGTAAACCACTAGATAAGCAAGCAACAACATTACCTCTAATTTTAACTAATGTTTGTAGCTCTTTAAACTTGCTCTCTTGACTATTTAACTTCAAACTAATATATAAGTTAACACTAATAAACGATATCACAAAAATAGTTACTATTGATACTAGCTTTGCTTTTATACTTAAATCTTTCAACCTTGCCCCTTTTTTACATAAGTTTTACTTATATAAGAATTAATATTATTATATTATACAAATAATTTACTTAATTATATACAAAAACTAAACAAAAAATTAATATATTTATCTAATAAGTTATAAATTTTTTAAATCCAAATATTATCAATAAGTCTAGTTTTCCCAATTTTGACTGCAACTAAAATAATTGTATTTTGTAACTCTACACTTTCTAGCTTCCTAAATTGACGATTAACTATAGAGATATATTCTACATCAACTAAATTTGATTGAGTTAATATATTATTCATCTGTTCTATTAATATTTTAGAACTATACTCCCCCATACCAATATTTTTTGCCGCTTTTTTT
Organism: Campylobacterota bacterium; assembly: GCA_034660335.1. Lineage (GTDB taxonomy): Bacteria > Campylobacterota > Campylobacteria > Campylobacterales > Arcobacteraceae > JAIOSF01. Next base: position 1,917 of record JAYEJC010000138.1, on the reverse strand, counting down.
AATGACTTTGATATAAGTAGTGATTCTTCTCTTTGAGTTTTACTTAAATAAACATTTCTACTACTATAAGCCAATCCATCATTTTCTCTTACTATATCACAAGCAACTATATTTACATCAATATATAAGTTTTTAACCATTTGTGATATCAAGCTTAATTGCTGAGCATCTTTTTTACCAAAATAAGCATTTTTTGGCTTGACTATATTTAATAACTTAAGTACAACTTGCAACATCCCATCAAAATGGCCTGCTCTTTTTTCACCTTCAAAAATAAATCCAGAAATTTTTGGTGCTTTTATTAACACTTCATCTGTATCGTATAGAGTAGATATCTCTGGCATAAAAAGATAATCTACCTTACAAAGCTCACATATTTTAATATCAGCCTCTTTTTTATTAGGATAACTATCAAAATCCTCACCCTCTAAAAACTGTGTAGGGTTTACAAATATTGAGACTACGACAATCTCATTTTGAACTCTTGATTGTTTTATCAAAGATATATGCCCATCATGCAAAGCACCCATAGTTGGTACAAAACCTATTGATTTATTATTTTTTTTTAATTCATCTCTTAATTTATCTATACTATTTATAATTTTCATTTATTTGATTTTTCTTTAAATTGATTTTTGTTGATATTAAAGCTTAAGCTTTAATATCTAGTGTAGTTTGATGTACTGCATTTTGAACTGAAACAACATTTCCATTTACACCATATGCTAGTGGCATCTCCATATTAGATATTATCTCTTTAGATAAATCTTGATCTTTTTGACCATCATCTGTAGATTGATGAAATTGTTGTTTAATGTCTTTTTGTTGTTTAGTATTTGGTTCACCACTATTTGTATTCATTTTTGCTAATGCATTTGTACTTTGTTCAAGTTTTTTCTCTAGTTGTATCATTGCATTTATATTACTATTAACTTGCATTTTCATCACCTCTTGACTGAAGTAAAATTTTATTTAAATTTGCTTGTCTTGATATAGCCATATCCGCACTACTTGGATTTTCTACACCAATACTAGCTTTGCTTATTTGATCTAGCTTCTCTATTGCAGCTTCTGTATCTTGTGGTATAGATGTATCAAGTCTTACAGAACCACCAACAGCATACATTTTACCATCAGGTCCCTCTTGATAGTTATATGAAATTGGAGTAGTTGTAACACCTATTGTTGCATGAGTTTGTTCATGTGTTCGAACCTGTGCATCTGACTTTTTAAATTTTTCTAGTACTCTTTTAAAATCTTCTTCGTCATAATTATTATCTATAGTAGAATTTTCAATATAATCAGAAGTTTTTTTAGATACCTCAATAGATTCTTTAGTATCTATATCTCTAAGCTCCGCAAATTTTTCTGATAATTTAGAATATAACTGTGTAACAGAGATATTATCATAGTTATTTGTAATTACATCCATACCATATCCTTTTATCTAACTTTAAACATTATACAACAAATTTATTAAATATGTCAAATATATTATTTTTAAATCATAATTTAATTTAAAATTATATAAATTTAGGTAAGTTTGAAACAATAAAAATAAATCATTTGGGAACCCACGACTTTAGTCTGGGCAATGACAGCCCACGGAACGCCGACTTTAGTCGGGGCATATTAGCAGTCTGGACTAAAGTCCAGATTCCGAAGAGTTTCCTCGTTCCCATCGTCTCTAATGAAAATACATATAAAAATCAAATAGATAGTAAAAGTGAATTAAATATAAGTATGAATCACCATACAGGAGCATGGAAAATAGATAGTAAAATTCATAAACAAATTTTAATAGAAAATAAGGCAAAAAAAAACATCTCAAAAGTTGGCGGCGACCTACGTTTCCACAAGGGGACCCTGCAGTATTATCGGCGATGAGGAGCTTGACTGCCAGGTTCGATATGGAAC
>JAYEJC010000137.1:0-17942 GCA_034660335.1 Campylobacterota bacterium | reverse complement strand
ATCTATATATTAATACTTCAAGCATTAAGAATAGTTGGATTGCTGCACGATGTTGGACATTTTCCATTTTCTCATCAAATAGAATACGCATTAGGTAAACTTTATAAAAATTTACAAAATAAAGAAACTAATTCTAAAAAAGAACTAGAATTTATAACATTTTATAAAAATATAACAAAAGATGCAAATATAGTTTTACATGAAGCCATAGGTAAACAATTAGTAGATTTACTATTTAAATATGAATTAAAAGATATCTTTAATAATCAATATAAAAATGACTATATGATATTGCTACATATACTTTGCAATAATATATTTTATGAAAAAGAGGATAGATATTTTTCTTATAAAGTTTTACATCAATATATTGATAGTACTGTAGATGCTGATAGATTAGACTATATAAATAGAGATATGTTATCAAGTGGATATATAAGTGGTGCAATAGATTTAATCCGTATTACAAAACAATCTATATTGATAAAAAATAAAAATAATTTCACTTTATCATTTTATGATGATGGATTGATAGATATTGAGCATATGCTAGAGATGAGGTTTAATCTTTACAAAAAGATAATATATAATCATAAAATTGCAAGAAGTGATACTATGCTTGAAAATGTTGTTCTATCCTTATCTTATGAATATTTTAAAAATAAAAATAATGACACAGAACTATTAAACTCCATTAGTATGCTTTGGAGATTTTTAGATAATAAAGACAATGAAAAAAAACTTGATATCGTAAGCCAACTTGATGAGAATTGGCTTATTAATTTATTTAAAAAAGAGTACTTTAAAATAAAATATAAAGATAAAAAAACGCTTCAAGATAAAAAATATTTAGTTTCATTTGAAGAGGTGTTATTTGGTAAAAAGATTTTCAATTCTATGTGGAAAAACTTAAATGATTTTTACAATATTTTAGAGTTTTCAGAGATTGATAGATATAAATTTAGAGAAAGCTTTGGAAATGTAAATAATAAAAAAATTGATAACTTAACATTTGCATTGGATAATTTTATAAAAGTATGGCAAAACAAAAATAATGAACTATTTATTACATACCAAATTATATCATTATCTACAGGTGTATCTAAAGATTTTTCCCTTTATGATGGTAATCACTTAGTATCTATTGACCAAATATCTACATTAAGAAAAAGATTAAAAAAATCGATGCTAAATACTGTACCTTTCTTTATTTATATAAATAAAGAAGAATTAACAAGTGAGATGAAAACTGATATTAAAAAAATATTATTTAAATATTTATGATAATAGTGAGATAATATTTTTTTAAAGATATCTTTTATTTTGAAGTGTTAATTCCTGGCTGATCTGGTGTACCTATATATTCTTCAACATCATTAAAAGAAAATTTTAAAATACCATAAGCAATACTAACAACAATAAGTCCTAAAATAACTAAATTTATTATTGTTCTTTTCTCTTTTGATTCATTATTATTATAATCGTCTATTTTGTTAAGTGTTGGTTCGTTATCTAACATATTAAAAACCTTTATATTAAGATATATAGCTAGAGATGTGTCGTCTCTAGCTAAAATTGTTCAAAGTTTCCTTTGATTTTTTAAAAAGGAGAGTGCGTAAACACTTTAGAATTGTAGTATTATTAATTTAAATAGGTCTTAAATCATTTTTCTAAATTATATTTATTATAATACAAACTTAATAATCAACTTAAATAATTATTGTAATACCACTTACTAAAATGCCATAAAGCATAAAAATGTTGTTTTAGTTTGCCATTTTTTGCTTGATTGTATATATATTTTAGATACACTTCATTAAATAGATCTGTTTGAAGATTTACAATAAGTATATCTTCTAATAATTTATCATTATACTCTTCAAAAAGCCATTCGTTAAATGGGCTGTTAAAACCTTTTTTTTGCCTAGTTATAATCTCATTTGGTATATATTTTGAGGCTATTTTTTTTAGTAAGTATTTGTTTGTATCACCTACTTTTAGATCACTATCAATACTAAACACAGTATCCACTAATCTAAAATCTAAAAATGGATTTCTTGTTTCTACAGAATTTGCCATTGATATTTTATCTACTTTACTTAAAAGTACCTCACCTAACCATATATTCATATCTGTAAAACTCATATGATCAACTGGGTCTTTTTTTGGTGTTTCTGTTTTAAAAGTTGCTACTTTTTTAAGAATTTTTTTTCTTTGTGTATCTGTATATATTTCACCAAAACTATTATATAAGTTTTGTTTTTTTATCACCCTTTTTAAGTATTCGGATTCTTTTGTATCTGTACTTAAAGAACTCATAATTGAGTTTAAAAACTCATTTTGTTTTTTATCTAATGAATCTTGAAACTCATAATATCTTAAAAATTTAGCATAATTATCATATCCCAAAAAAAGCTCATCACTACCCTCACCGCTTAAAACACTTTTTATTCCATGATTTTTAATAACTTTTGTTAAACTATACAAAGGGATTGAAGCAGGATCTGCATGTGGCTCTTCTAAGCTATCAAATACCTCATCTAAACTTCTTATATAATCTTTTTTTTCTAACTCAATTGCTGTGTGATTGCTTTTTATATCTTGTGCCACTATTTTTGCATAAGGTAGTTCACTATATTTTGTATCAGTTTTATATCCTATACTAAATGTATCTATTTTTTGATCAGATATTTTACTATAGATACTACTTATCAAGCTACTATCTATACCACCACTTAGTAAAGTACCTATCTTTACATCACTTTTTAATCTTTGTTCAACACTATCTAACAATATATCTTCTATTTTCTTTAAAGCTATGTTTTCATCTTTTATCGATTTGTATGTTTTTATTTTATAATATTTTTTGATTTGAAGTTTATTGTTTTCATATATTAAATAACTACTTTTTGGAAGTTTTAGGATATTTGTATAAAAAGTATTTGGCTCTAGTGGTGTAAAATATTGTAAATATTGCGAAAGTGCTACTTTATTTAATTTTGGTGTAAATCCTAATAATTTTATAATAGGTTTAATCATACTAGAAAATATAAATTTTTTATCTTTCTCATAATAAAAAAATGGCTTTTTACCATATCTATCTCTTGCACAAAAATATTTATCTTTTTTTATATCATATATACAAAAACTAAAAGCACCATTTAATAGATTTAGAAACTCTGTATCGTACTTTTGATACAAGCGTATAAGAACTTCTGTATCACTTTTTGTTTTGCAAGATAAATTTTCACTAATTGTTAGTTGATCATAATTATATATCTCACCATTAAATACTACAAGTATATCATCAAATATCATAGGTTGGTTGGCTTCATCTTTTAGATCTATGATACTAAGTCTTGTATGTCCAAACATATTATTTGATATCTTTTTTATATCACAAAAATCTGGTCCTCTTTTGTGAAGAATATCAGTAGCTTCTTGAAATATATTGTTATAACTATTACATCCTATAATTCCACACATTTAAAAAGCTCCAAATATATCTTTTATAAACTCTAAGTTTATATAAGCGATAAACAAAAATAACAAAGTACTTACAAGAACAGCAGCAGTGACATCATAAGGTTTACACTTATAAAGTGATGCTATGTTTACATTGTTCACAGCAAGTGGAACAAACAATGATACCATCAAAATAGATGCTAAGTCATTTGGTAAATCAGAAAATAAAATCACCCCTACCCCTATAAGTGGCAAAAAGATTAGTTTAGAAAAACTAATATTAAGGCTTAATTTATAATTTTGTGTTTTTATAGGTGTCTTTGCTAAATAAACCCCAAATATCATAAGCTGTAATACAATAGTTGCATATGCTCCCATTTGTAGTATTTGTTCCATTTGTGAGTGTATAGGTAGATCATAATAGTTGTATACCAAAGCTACAATAGCAAACCACAAAATAGGTATTTTTATCATCTGTTTTAAAGAGTCTTGAAAACTATATTGACTTTTTGCAAAAAAATATATACCAACTGTATATATAAAAAAGATATTTGCTATATTTATGATACTTGTATATGGTACACTACTTTCACCAAATAAAGCTATACCAAGAGGTATACCCAAATTTCCAGTATTTCCAATAAGTGAACTAGCTACAAATATAGATCTATCTTGCTCATCATCAAAAATCATTTTAGATACAAAAAATAATATCACTAAAGATATAGTAACAATAATAAAATACAAAAAAGGTGTATATATAAGATTGAAATCTATTGGTGCTCTTGTTAGACCCCAAAAAGTTAGTATAGGTTGTAAAAAATAAAGAGATACTAGAATAAGTGTTTTTTCATCTATATCATCTTTAAATATTTTTTTAGCAGTATATCCCAAAAATATAAAGATATATATAGAAACTACTGCTAAGAGTGTTGACAACTATAGTCCTTGAACGACAGAAACTATATCTTCTAGTTTTATTTCTGTTTTTTCACCTGTTTTTCTTGATATAAGCTCTACCATACCATCTTGTAGTTTTTTTCCTACAACTATAGCATAAGGGAAACCAATAAGCTCAAAATCACCCATTTTAAAACCAAATCTCTCTTTTTTTCTATCATCTATTATAGTTTCGATACCTGCATTTTTTAGCTCTTCATAGATTTTCATACCAGCATCTAGTTCTAACTCTTTTTTTCCATTTGAAACAATTATATCTATAAAATAAGGTGCTGTCTCTTTTGTCCAAATACAACCTTTTTCATCATGACTTTGTTCAATAATAGCAGCCATAATACGACTTATACCTATACCATATGTTCCCATCTCAAATGGTTTTGTTTTACCATTTGAATCCAGAAAATTTGCACCTAAAGCTTCGCTGTATGTTGTTCCTAATTGAAAAATATGACCAGCTTCTATACCTTTTGTATAGTTTAGTGTACCACCACAACAAGCACAAATATTTCCCTCTTGAACAGCAACTAAGTCTGCATAGAGTTTATTCTCTTTACAACATACATCTACACCTGTTAGATGGTAGTTTTCTTCATTTGCACCTGTTGCCATTGATGTTTCATCTTTTAGTTCATTGTCTATGATATAGATAATATCTTCAGGTAAATCAACAAGTCCAACATATCCAGCAACTAAACCAGAATCACTTATATCCTCTTCACTTGCATCTATTAGTTCTAAAGCATCAACTGCATTACAAGCTTTTGTCTCCTCTAGCTCATCATCACCTCTTATAAAAAACAGAACAACTTTTGTTTTCTCTTCATATATAGCTTTTTTAATAACTGCTTTAATTGTTTGAGATGGTTTTATATCTAAAAACTCACTTACATCATCAATAGTTGTAAGATTTTTTGTCTCTACTTTTGCCTCTATTTGCTCTTTTTTGTCTATTTTTCGTGGTTCTCTTGTAGCTGCTTCTATATTTGAGGCATATTCACAATTGTCACATACAACAATAGTATCTTCACCACTTGAAGCTAATACATGAAACTCTTTACTTCCACTACCACCAATAGCACCACTATCTGCATTAACAGCCCTAAACTTCAATCCAAGTTTTGTGAATATTTTTCTATAAGTATCTTCCATATGTGCAAATTCTCTTTGCATATCTTCAATTGATTCATGAAATGAATAGCCATCTTTCATAAGAAACTCTCTACCTCTCATAAGTCCAAATCTAGGTCGTGCCTCATCTCTAAATTTTGTATTGATTTGATAAAGATTTAAAGGTAGGTCTTTATAGCTAGTAACTCTATTTTTTACCAATTCAACCATCGCCTCTTCGTTTGTTGGACTTAATACAAAATCATTATTTTTTCTATCTTTAACTCTAAGCATCTCTTGACCCATTTTTGATGCTCTACCACTTTTTTCCCATAACTCCATTGGTGTTACAAATCCCAATTGAACTTCACTACAACCTGCACTATCAAGCTCGTCTTTTACTATTGCTCTTATTTTATCAAGAACAATTTTACCCAAAGGCATATAGTTGTACAAACCACTCCCTTGTTGGTTGATAAATCCAGCTCTTACTAAAAATTGGTGAGATTGAAGTGTTGCATCACTTGGTGTTTCTTTTGTTGTTGGTATAAAACAGTTTGAAAATTTCATATTTATATATTCCTAGTATTTTTTAAGCAGTTATTTTACAATAAAATAGCTTATTAACAATTTTTTAGTATAATACACAGAAATAAAAATAGTTAAATTCTATATTAAGTTTTAACTAAATAAAAAGGATAAAAAATGGCAACAGCTAGTGCAAGACATATTTTAGTAACAGATGAGGCAGTTTGTAGTGATTTAAAAAATAAAATTAACAGTGGTGAAACTACATTTGAAGATGCAGCAAAACAATACTCACAATGCCCATCAGGTCAAGAGGGTGGAGATCTTGGTACATTTCCTAAGGGTGCTATGGTACCTGAGTTTGATAAAGTGGTTTTCAATGATGAAATAGGTGTAGTTCATGGACCTGTAAAGACTCAATTTGGTTGGCATTTACTTGAAACAACATCAAGAAATGATTAATTTTAAAATATAATGTTTACAGGACTAATAAGAGAACTAGCAAGCGTATCTAGTTTTTCAAATGGTATTTTAACAATAAACGCTAGCTATACTCCAAAAATAGGAGATAGTATAGCTATAAATGGTGCTTGTTTAACTGCTGTAAAAATTGGTAAAAATAATTTTTCAGTTGAGCTATCACCTGAATCTCAAAAAACTTTAGCTATTCAAAACTATAGTGGACTTGTACATATAGAACCTGCTATGATGATGGGTGATAGATTTGAGGGGCATATTGTTCAAGGTCATGTTGATTGTGTTGGTACAATTAAAAGTATCAAAAAAAATGGAAACTCAATAGATTTTTTTATTAGTATCTCTAATGAATACCTTAAATATGTCATACCAAAGGGCTCTATAACGGTTGATGGTGTTAGTTTAACTGTCAATGAAGTTTTTGAAGATAGTTTTAGACTCACTATTATTCCACATACAGTTAATAATACACTATTTAAAAACTATAAAATAAACTCCAAAGTAAATATAGAAACAGATATGTTTGCTAGATATATTTACAATATGTTTAAACCAAAAAATTCAGATGATAAATTATCTTGGGATGATGTAGATAAAATAATGGCTAATTACTAAGCATTATTTTAATCATCTATTATCCCCAGATAAAAATATCTTTGTTTGGATAATTTAGCATAAGGTTGCACCAAAACCTCTTTTGTATGTTCGTTTTCTTTTATTGATAATACTTTACCAACTTTTATACCTTGAGGAAATATATTGTCCATACCACTTGCAAACACCTCATCATCAATACTTATTTTTTTCCATAATGGTATATACCGAATTATCAATAAACCATCTTTTGTCATACCAGAAGTGATTCCTGGAGCATTTTCTTTACCTATAAAAACCGCATAGTTACATTTTTTATTATTATTTAAATATGCTATTGTTTTATCATCTTTATTTAAAACAATACCAGCACTAAAACCATCATATGTTATTAGTGAATTTATTCTATTTTTTTTTATTATATTGGTATCTAATATAACTTTTGAATGATCGTTAAATTTATAATATGATAAGACTTTTACTTTCTTTAGATTGTATTTACTCTTTTTGAAATCTTCATTTTCAAAATCTTTTATTTGATCTAGCTCTTTTTTTGTAGTCTCATAAAGTGTTTTATATCTTTGGTTTTTCTCATTTTTGCTTATTAGTTGATCTATATATTCAAGTTGATTAAAATATTTACTAATTGATGATTGTGTTGATATTAAAATATTGATATATGTAGAAGATATAAAAGTATTTATTGAGTAGAGTTGATTTCTAACAACTCTATCAATATTAAAAAGATATGAAAATCCAATTATCAAAAAAATAAAAAAGATTAAAAGTTTTTTATTCATTAGATATTAATTTTAGTAAAGATTCCTCATCAAGTGTTTTACTAGTACCATAAGCAACTGCTAAAAGTGGTTCTTCTGCTACTCTTACAGGTAGTTTTACATCGTGAGCCAAATATTTATCCAGCCCCCTAATCAATGCACCACCACCTGTTAAAACAACACCATTATCAACAATATCTCCAGCTAAATCAGGTGGCATCTCTTCAAGTACTTGACGAACTGCTAAAGATATCTCTTTAAATGGTTCAGTCAAGGCTGTCCTTACACCTTCACTTGTAAGCTCTATAGTTGTTAAAAGTCCAGAACTATCTCTACCTTTTACTTTTATTGTTGTATCTTTTGGTTGTTTTATAGCAGTACCTACTTCTATCTTAATATTTTCAGCTGTTCTCTCTCCAATATATAGATTGAAGTTTTGTCGTACATAATCAATAATAGCTTTATCAAATCTATCGCCTGCTACTTTAATTGATTTACTTAAAACAAGTCCACCTAAAGATGTAACACCAATCTCTGTAGTACCACCACCAATATCTACAACTACATACCCATCAGGACTACTTACAGGAATACCAGCCCCAATTGCAGCTGCCATTGGTTCATCTACAAGAAAAACTTCCCTTGCACCAGCACTTAAAGCTGATTCTTTAACAGCTTTTCTCTCAACTTGAGTGATCCCATGAGGAATACAAATAATAATACGAGGTCTTAAAAATGTTTTTCTATTATGAGCTTTTTCTATAAAATATCTTATCATTCTCTCAGTCATCTCAAAATCTGCAATAACACCATCTTTCATAGGACGAACTGCTTGAATATTTACAGGTGTTTTACCAATCATCTGTTTAGCTTCACTACCAACAGCTAAAATTTTATCCCTACCATATCTATCATGTTGAACTGCTACAACTGATGGTTCATTTATAATAATACCTTTACCTTTTACAGATACAAGTGTATTAGCTGTACCTAAATCTATCGCCATATCATTTGAAAACCAACCAACAAATTTATCAAAAATCATTTTTTATCCTCTTTATTTACGCTACTGTAGGTAAGCTAGTCTTTTCTACTGCTTCTTTTGTTATTGTAACTGTTTTACCTTTATATTCAGGTAGTTCATACATCACATCCAACATAATCTCTTCAAGTATAGAACGAAGCCCTCTAGCACCTGTTTTTCTTTCTATTGCAGCTTGAGCAATAGCTTGAAGTGCATCTTCATCAAACTCTAAACCAACATCATCCATAGCAAAAAGTTTTGAGTATTGTTTTACTAAAGAGTTTTTTGGTTCTGTTAAAATATGAATCATAGCATCTTCATCTATCTCTTGAAGAGTTGCTGTCATATGAAGTCTACCAATAAGCTCAGGAATTAAACCATATTTTACTAAATCATCAGCCTCCATTTTTTCCATCACATTTTCTTGCTCTTTTTTAGTTTTTTTCTCTTGATTAAAACCTAAAATATTTCCACCATCTCTTTTAGAGATAATATCTTTCATCCCATCAAAAGCACCACCACATATAAAAAGAACATTTGTTGTATCAAGTTGTATTGCATCTTGACCTGGGTGTTTTCTTCCACCTTTTGGCGGTACATTTACACTACTTCCCTCTACTATTTTTAGTAGTGCTTGTTGTACACCCTCACCACTTACATCTCTTGTAATACTTCTATTTTCACTCATTCTAGCAACTTTATCTATCTCATCGATAAATATAATCCCTTTTTCTGCTTTAGCTATATCTCCACTAGCAGCTTGAATAAGTCTAGTCACAATATTTTCAACATCATCACCAACATATCCAGCTTCTGTTAAACTTGTAGCATCTGCTATAGCTAAAGGTACATCAAGATATTTTGCAATTGTTTGTGCTAGAAGTGTTTTTCCACTTCCTGTTGGACCTACTAAAAGTACATTTGATTTTGATAGCTCTGTATTATCTTCACTAGTCTCTTGCATAAAAATTCTTTTGTAGTGATTGTATACAGCTACACTTAAAACTTTTTTTGCTTTATCTTGACCAATAACATAATCATCTAAAATAGTTTTTAACTCTTTTGGTGTTCTTATTGTAGTTACTATATCCTCTTTTGTAGATATATTTTCATTATTATTTTTCTTTTCACCTGTTTTATGTGTTTGGATAATATCATATGCTGATTTTGCACAAGCTTCACATATAGAAGCTGTATCTCCTGATATCACAGGATTTTCTACACTATCCTCTACTCCACAAAAATCACATACTATTTTTTGTTTTTTCATATAATTTATTTCCTTATAAACGGTATTCCGCGTTTCGTATTTATTACAAAATTTGCAAGCTCTTTTACAAATTCATTTTCTGTCTCTTTTATAATCTTTTTTGCAACATCTGAAATAGGTAAACCAGACTCAAAAATCTCTTTATAAGCTCTTTTTATCTGAGTTATATCATCTCTGTTTTCAAAATGCCTTCTTAGTCCGTTTATATTCAAACCTCTTAAAAATGCACGATTTCCTTCACATATACAATATGGTGGTATATCTTGTACCACAATAGAACCACCACCTAGCATAGCATACTCACCTATTTTACAAAACTGATGAACTGCACTAAGTCCACCAATAACACTATTTGATGCTATCTCTACATGACCTGCTAGTACTGTTGAATTTGCTATTACAATATTATCTTCTATAATACAATCATGACCCATATGAACATGTCCCATTATTAAGTTTCCAGAACCAATAATAGTTTTGTATCCACCACCAGCTGTTCCTGTATTTATAAGAGTATGCTCTCTTATTGTATTGTTATTACCAATTATAAGCTCTGTCTCTTCACCTGCATATTTTAAGTCTTGTGGGATTGTTCCTAGTGCTGCATGGGAAAATATATGATTATTTTCACCTATTGTTGTTTTTCCATCAATTACACAATGGCTATCAATTTTTGTACCTTTTTTGATAGTTACTTTACTATTTATTATAGTAAAAGCACCTATTTGTACACCATCTTCTAATACTGCACCATCTTCAACTATAGCAGTTTTATGAATATTTACCATTATTTATCTACTATCATAGCTTTCAGTTGTGCTTCAGATACTAAAACATCATCAACGAAAGCTTTACCATCTAGTACAATAAGATTTTTTCTAAGTTTTACTACTTCTATTCTATATTCTAATCTATCACCAGGTCGTACAGGAGATCTAAATTTTGCCCCATCTATACTCATAAAATATATCACTTTATTTTGTAACTCTTCTTGACTTAATCCAGCACTTTTCAAAGCAAGAATACCACCAGCTTGAGCCATACCCTCTAGTATCATAACACCTGGGTAGATTGGATGACCTGGAAAGTGACCTTCAAATACAGGTTCGCTTATTGACACATTTTTATAACCAACTATTGTTTTTCCCTCATTTATATCTGTAATTCTATCTACAAGTAAAAATGGGTATCTATGTGGAAGTATTTTTTGAATCTCTACAACATCTAACATTTTTTATATCCTATTTAATGATCTTTAAGTGTTTTACACTCTTAATTTATATTATTATAGCTAATTTTTAATTATAAAATGTTAATTAGAATATTTAAAGATATATTTAAGATAAACATTATAGAATCTCAGATAAATAAACAAAAAAAGGAATTATGATGTATAACAGAGATTATTTATCAAATAATAACAATAACACAACATATCAAAAAGAAGATGAAGCATATACTTCATCACAAGAACAAACACAAGCACCTGCTAATTTGGTTGCTTTTTTAAAAAGTACTTACCAACTATTTGCTAGCTCACTTTTAGCAGCAACAGCTGGGGCTTATATTGGTCTTGATATGATTAGTACTATATCTACTTGGTATTGGGGACTTGTTATTTTAGAGTTTGCTTTACTGTTTGGACTTTATGCAGTTAAAGATAAACCAGGTATAAATTTAGCGGTACTTTTTGGATTTACATTTATAAGTGGATTGACAATTACACCTCTACTTAGTTCTGTATTTATGATGCCAGGTGGTGCTTCTATTGTAGCTCAAGCATTTTTAATGACTTCGGTTGCATTTGGTGGAATTAGTATGTTTGCACTTACTACAAAAAAAGATTATTCTTTCATGGGAAAAATACTTTTTATTGGGGTAATTATCTTAATAGTTGCAAGCTTAAGTAATATCTTTTTCCAATCACCTATGCTACAACTAGCAATTGCTGGTATTGGTGCTTTAATATTTAGTGCATTTATATTATATGATACACAACAGATAATTCAAGGTGGATTTTCAACTCCAATTGAAGCTGCGATAGCACTTTATATTGACTTTTTAAATCTATTTGTATCTTTACTTCAATTATTAGCTGCTTTTAATAGTAGTAATGATGACTAAAGAAAACCTACGACTTCTTGATGCCAATCTTAATAGACTAAGAGAGGGTATCAGAGTCGTTGAGGATATATATAGATATATCTTCAACGACAAACAAACAGCCTCACAACTAAAAAATCTCCGACACAACTCAAGAATAGATATCTACAATGAGCTTCTAAACTCAAGAGATATTCAAAATGATGTTTTAAAAACCTCAACGCAATCAGAACAAAATAGATCAGACCTAAACTCTATTTTAATCGCAAATTTCAAAAGAGCTCAAGAGAGCTCAAGAGTACTTGAAGAGTTTGGAAAACTTATAAGCAGTCAAACAAGTGAAAATTTTAAATCGATTCGATATGAACTTTATCATTTAGAAAAAAGTATCCTTACAAACAATATCAATGATTGATTATCATAAAAAGCTCACTACCCATAGAGAATTTTATCCAGTTGCAGATCTTGACTGGTCGGTTGAAAGTGATAGAGGAAGGATCATCTCTTCCCCTGCTTTTAGAAGACTTCAAAAGCGTACTCAAGTATTCGCTTTAGAGTTAAACGCAGCAGTAAGAAGTAGGCTTACTCACTCACTAGAGGTATCTCAAACAGCTCGTTTTATAGCAAAAACAATTTTAAAAAAACTTAAATCTGATGAACTAAAAGAGTTAGAAAATGCTTTTATCTCAACAACAGAGATGGCAAGTCTACTTCACGATATAGGAAATCCCCCATTTGGACACTTTGGTGAAACGGCTATAAATGAGTGGTTTGTAAAAAAAGGTCTTAACTATTTTAAAAATATTGAGTCAGATAAAAAGTTAAAAGAGACTCTGATCAAAGATTTATCTTGTTATGATGGAAATGCTCAGGCTATTAGAATTGTACATAAACTACAAAGACTCAATCTATCTTATACTCAAACAGCATCAATTATTAAATACACAAGAGGTGCTTTTGAAGATAAATCAGAAGATACAAAGTTTTCTTATTTAGAGAAAAAACCAGGTTTTTTCTTTAGTGAAAAAGAGTTTGTTAAAACTGTATCTGATACTTTGGATATAAAAGCAAAGCATCGATTTCCCCTTACATATATTATGGAAGCAGCAGATGATATATCCTATTTAAGTGCCGATATTGAAGATGCTGTTGATAAAGGGATATTAACTCTTGATTCTATCTATAATCTTATAAAAGATGAGTGTCAAGTAGTAAACCAAAAATACAATACAAATACAAGCATGCTTTTTGATATAGTTGATAAAAACTATAAAAAAGCAAAAGCAAAAGAGGATGAACCTTATCAGTTTAATATGTTTTTGACCCTTACAAGAGCACAACTTATTTTTAAACTTGTAGAGTATGTATCTGATATTTATATACAAAATCACTCTAGCGTTTTTGATGGTTCTTTTAATAATGCATTATTAGAATCAAATCCAAAACATGAGTGTTCTCAAGCTGTAGAAGTGCTACAAAATATCTCAATAAGACATATTTACAACAACAAACAAGTACAAGCTTTAGAACTAAAAGGGTATCGTATTATCCAAGGTTTATTTGATATTTATGAGCCACTTTTAGCACTCTGTACAGATAAATTTCAAGATATTTTAAACAATAAAAAATCTGATTGTTTAATCTGTACAAATCTTTTAGCAAGGTTATCAAAAAAACATCTAGTAGCTTATAAAAAATCAATAGATGAGATACAAAACAATGAAAATAAAACTGATTTTTCTTTATTAGAGTGGTATTATAGAGCTAGACTTATTATTGATTATATTAGTGGTATGACAGATGATTATGCACTTGAAGAGTATAAAAATCTTAGTGCTATTTAAAACACTATTTTAGATAGTTAAATCCTCTAATAAGTTTTATTTTAGAGCTAAACTAGCTTCTACAAGCTTTGATAAATTTATCTTGCCATATCCATAGTAGTCATTTCTAAGACCATTTGAGCTTGACTCTTTGGATAAGTTTATCTCAAAGCTCTCTTCTGTAGCCAAAACTTGTCCAGACTCTACTAGTAAAGCTTTATAAAAACCTTCGCTTAGTTCATCTGTAACGATAGAACTCCAACTATTTCCATCAATATTAATACTATATGGACCATATATTGTATTATCTTCATAAGATATGATTATTAATTTAAAATCACTATTATTTTGGCTACCTAAAATACCAGTTAAAGTTGGATTTTTTTCATTTATAATATCATAATCTTCAATATATGGTAAGTTTAATCCAATTTTGTCACTAGTAGTTTTAAGTAAGTTTTGTACCTCTTCTCTTGTAAGATCAGGATTTGATTCAAGAGCTAAAGCTATTGCTCCACTTACAATTGGTGCTGATGCTGAAGTACCTATAAATGAAACTTCATAACCATAAAGATTATACTCATCATCTGTGATACCAAAACTCCCAAGAGGATCAAGAGTAGATATACCATAGTCCCCATAATAATCACCACCAGGGGCAACAACATCTAAAGCAGACCCATAGTTACTATAGCTAGTTCTTAAAGCTGTATGATCTGTGGCACCTACACCTACTACTGATTCTATTGAGGATTCATCATTTTCCATATTTTGATTGTCATTTCCAGATGCAAATACTATAATCACACCTTTGCCATCTCTTTTGTTGGTTGATATATCATCTATATAAGCTTTTACACTATCGCTTACATTATATGTACCCCAGCTACAGCTTATGATATCTGCACCTGCATCAACTGCGTATTTAAACATATTGATAGTCTCTTCATCTGTATTATACTCACCCATTTTAATTAATATTAGTTGAGCATTTGGAGCTATACCTCTTATACCTATCTTATTTGCATTTGCTGATATTATACCCCCAACTGCAGTACCATGATAATCATCACTGTTTGTATGTGTGACATCATAGCTATCACCTGAGCCTGAAAAATTTATTTTATCTAAGATTCTACCTTGAAGTTCTAAATGTGAAGTATCAAAACCATCATCAATAATAGCTATCTTTATCCCTGTACCTAAGTATTTGTCATATGTCTCTTCTGGATTGATATGTGCATCTGCAGCTATGTTATTCTCTTCATAAAACTCTTTGTTGTATTTAATAGCCCATTGTGTATTTGAATAAGGTTCACTCTCAAATGAGATTATATCATTATTAACTACATCACTATTTGTATCATTATCAAATATATCTACTGTATTATTATCACAAGCAGTTATAAAAAAAACAATAAATAAAGCTATTAAATTTTTTATAAACAAACTATTTTAACCACTCTTTAAAATACTCAATTTGCTCTTGTGTTCTTTTTGTACTAGTACCACCAAAAGAATCTCTAGCGTTCATTGAGTTTCGTAAATTTAAATATGAGAGGATATCTTCATCAATATTTTCAACATCACTACTCACCCCTCTTATCTCATCAATTGTTAATTCACTCATATCTTTATTAAGACTATTTGCAACTGCAACAACATCTTTTGTGATATAGTATGCAGTTCTAAAAGGTAAGTTTGCTTTTTGTACTAAATAATCAGCTAAATCAGTAGCACTTAGATGCCCTATTTTACAAGCATCTTCCATAGTATCTACATTGATAATTAAAGTATCCATAACAGCAGTTAAAATATCAAGCGATATCTCCATAGTAGCAACACTATCAAATACACCCTCTTTATCCTCTTGAGTATCCTTGTTGTATGCTAGTGGTAAACCTTTCATAACAGTCAAAAGACTCATAAGATTTCCATATACTCTTCCTGTCTTTCCTCTTAAAAGTTCTGGTACATCTGGATTTTTCTTTTGAGGCATTATTGAACTTGTAGTTGCATACTCATCACTCATCTTTACAAAACCAAACTCATAAGATGACCATAAAATAAGCTCTTCACTTAGTCTACTTATATGCATCACTGAAGTTGCTATATTAAACAATATCTCTAAAGCAAAGTCACGGTTACTACTTGTATCCAATGCACAATTTGTAGGTGCATCAAAACCTAAAAGTTCTGCTGTTTTAAATCTATCAATATTATGTGGAGTTCCTGCAAGTGCTGCACTTCCTAGGGGTGAATAATTATTTCTTTTATAACTAGACTCAAATCTTTCAAAATCTCTTTTAAACATATTTGCATAAGCCAAAATATGAAAACCAAAATTTATTGGTTGTGCGTGTTGAAGATGTGTCATTCCAGGGATTAAAGTTTTTGTATGTTTTGATGCTATATTAACTAGTGTTTCAATAAGAATTTTCAACTTATCTTTAATAACAATTGTTTTATCTTGAACATAGAGTGAAAAGTCAGTTGCAACTTGGTCATTTCTACTTCGTGCTGTGTGTAGTCTTCCACCTGCATCACCTATAATCTGAGTCAATCTACTCTCTATAGCCATATGAACATCTTCATGTTCAATTTTCCACTCAAAATCTCCTGATTCTATCTCATCTTTTATTTGTAGAAGACCTGATTCTATTTTTTGTTGATCTTCTGTTGTGATAATCTCTTGTAAAGCAAGCATCTTACTATGAGCTATACTACCTTTGATATCTTGAGCATATAGCTCTTTATCAAACATAACTGAAGCATTAAATTGATCTAAAAGTTTTGCATTTGTATTTTTTAAAATTTGTTTAGTTGACATAAATATCCTATAATTATAAAGTTTTATAATTATAGCATATTAGCTTTTAGATTGTATCAATTATAGATAATTGTTTACATTACTATAATATGTAAAATGATATAATTAACATTATAAAGGGCACCTCTAAATTAAGGGGAAATAATGAACAATGTAAGTTTGGCAAAAAAAATGGGATATTTTGCAGTTTTTGTATTTGTAGCACTTATTGCAACAACAGCTATAAAAATAATTTATACAAAAAGTGTAACTAATGAATTTAATATATATTCACACAAAGCAGGAGTAGGGAAAATAGCTGTTTTAGAGATACAAGCTGATATGAACTATATTAGTCGTTGTACAAGAGACATTATGCTTGGAAATAGTTATGAAAAAAATGTTGAAAAAATTAGAAAAAGAATTGATTCTATTAATAAAAACTTTATCACACTAAAAGAGTCTATAAAAGGTGTCGTAGATGAATCAAAAAAATTAGTAATTATTGATAAAGCACATAAAAGTACTTTAGATTTTGTAAATGATGGATACAATAAAATGGTGAGCTTAAGAGATACTCAACAAACACCAGAAATTCTAGCATCTATGTACCAATCATATAAAAAAGATGCAACACCTCTAGCAGTAAAATCAAGAAAATATTTTTCTGAAATCAAAAAAATAAAAGATGAAGGGTTCAAAAAAGAGAACTAGCACTAAAAAATGAGATAAATGCACTCGAAACTGAAATCTATATTGAATCTATTTTACTTCTTATTGTGATTATGAGTTATCTATATTATATCACTAACGATTTAGTTAAATCTGTAAATGTACTAGAGTTAGGGTTAAATGATTTCTTTAAATATCTTAATAAAGATATTAAGACTACACATCTTATTGAGATTAGACATCAAGATGAACTCGGTATGATGGCACAACTAGTTAATGAAAATATCATAAAAATAGAGAACAATATAAAATCAGATGAACAATTTCTTAA
>JAYEJC010000136.1:0-4951 GCA_034660335.1 Campylobacterota bacterium | reverse complement strand
AAATCTAGTGCGAAACTTATGTCCTGCACCTCTACTAGTAAGTAAATTATTTAATTTATCAGAAAACCATTTTTCATCTAAACTTGTCCAATTAAAGTTTTTCATTTTACACCTTATTAAAATAATCTCATTGTACCGTCAATTCTTGATATTAAGTCAAGAATTTCAAAAGCATTGTGTTTAAACTGTACCAACTACTTCTAAATTACTATATCCATTTGCACTCTTTTTTAATCTAATTTGTGCTGTAATTCTCTCTTTTAGTAACTCTACATGAGAAATGATACCTATTGTTTTACCTTTTAAATGGAGTTTTTCTAAAGCATCTATTGCTGTATTTAAAGTATCTTCATCAAGTGTACCAAAACCTTCATCTAAAAATAATGAATCTACTTTTATCCTATCGTTTACTAGATCAGATAGCCCTAAAGCCAATGCCAAACTTACTAAAAATCCCTCGCCACCAGAAAGTGTATTAGTACCTCTTATTTGCCCAAAATAATAACTATCAACTATAGAGATGGTCAAATTCTCATCATTTTGCTTTGCTAAAGTATATCTATTATTTAGATACTTTAAGTGACTATTAGCAAGTTTTAACAGATGTCCTAAAGTTAAGTTTTGTACAAATACTTGATAGCTGGTACCTTTGGCACTACCTATTAGATTATTTAATGTTTCCCATACTTCTAATTCTGTTTTCTTTTGTTTGATTTGTCCATATATAAGCTCTTGATTTTTCTTATTTTCTATAGACTGCTTTATCTCATTTTCTATTAGTGTGATAGTTTCTATCAATAAATCTTTATCTTTGTTTAATATATTTTCAGTTTCTAAAAGTATTTTTTTATCTTTAGTTGTGTCTATATCTTTTTTTAATTCAAGTTCAAGTTTATCTTTGATGTTTTTTAATAATGCAGTAGTTTTAGTATCTCTACTTTGTAGTTTTTCTTTTTCACTGATAATATTTTTGATAATATTCTCATCTTTTATAAACCCTTTTTTTACATCATCTTCATCGATAAAACCTTTCTCTTTTATCATATTAGATATAACATTATTTAAATTAATTAATTTATCTGATATTTGTTCTATATGCTTAATAGTATTATTGATATTTGTATCATTTTTAGTTTGCTGGGTATTTAAATCAATTTGTTGTTTTTTTAAACTATCTTGTGTTTTTTCAAGGTTACTTTTTTTATCCTCAATCTCTTTTTTAAAAAGCTCTATATCTTTTTTTTCTAATAACTCATCTATTTGATTAGTTATTCGTTTTATTTCATCATTTGATTTTTCAACAATATTAGATAACATTATGATCTCTTTTTTATTTTCAAGCTGCTCTTTTTGTTTGGTATACTTTGTGATATCTTTATCTACTTGTACCAGCTCTTTTATTTTAGACTCTATACTATTTAACTCTTTTTCCAAAATATCTTTTTTAGTATCTTTTAACTCTTTTAGATTTTCTATATCATCTTTTGATTTTTTAAGTGAAGATTTTAAAAAATCTGTTGTTGTGGATAGCTTAGTGTTGTTTTTTATCTCTTGTTTATTTTTTAGAGATAACTCATCCTTTTTTAAACTATATTTATCTATATCATCTTGTAAATTATCCTCTATATTAGGTAGGTTAAGTGTATATGGATGTTGTTTTGATCCACATAAATAACACTCTTGATCATCTTTTAAGTTTATTCTATCTTTTGCATAATCTTTTATTTTAGATATATTAAACTGATGTTCTTTTAGATTGATTAGCTTTTTTTCTAGTTCTTCTATCTCTTTCTCATTTGCTTTTAAAACTACCGATGATTTATCAAGCTTATTGATATTTAACTCTATCTCTTTTTGGGTTTTAACTATCTCGTCTTGTAGTTTTAGATATTTTATCAAGTTTTGTATTTTTATCTTTATCTTATTTTTATCTTCATATAGTTTTTCCAATGAGTTTTCATCTTGTTTAATCTTAAGATTTTTTAATAATACATTATTTTCATTAATATAATCTTCTATTTTAGTGTTATCTTCTATTTTGATATTCGATATTTTTTCTTTACCCTTTAAGTCATCTTTTATCTTTTCAAATTGCTCTGATTTTAACTCTTTTGTAGTTATAAGCTCCCTTGCTTTTTGTATAGTTATGATTTTTTTATCATACTCTATTTTAAATAGTTGGATCTCTTTTGTTGATTTTTCAAGCTCTATCTTTAAAGATGATAGTTGCTGTTTTGATTTAGCTATTTTTAACTCTAGTTGTTGCAACTCGTTTTGTTTAGTTTTGTTTTCACTAACTAAATTTTCTTTATCTATGATTTTGCTATATATTTCTTTTGATTTTAAAGCAATATCTAGTTTTAGTTGTTTTTGTACAAAAGCTTTTTTATCATCTTCTATATTCTTTGTATCATCTTCTAATTTTTTGATTTCATTATTATATTTTTCAATATTAGTTAGTGTTACAAGTATATTTTGTATCTGTTTTAACTCTTGCGAAAGTTCTTTATGCTTAGTTTTATTTAAAGATATCTCCTCATCTTTTTGTTTCAACTGCTCATCAGTTAAGGTTTTAGATTCATCTATTTTGTCTTGTAGTTTTTTTAACTCTTCTAGTTTTATCTTATGTTTTTCATATACTTTTTGAGATATTTTTTGGTATATTTGAGTGCCTGTGATTTTTTCTAGTATCTCTGATTTTTCATTTTTATCTGCTTTTAAAAATGCATCAAAAGATCCTTGAGCCAGCATAACAGTTTTGATAAATCTATCAAAATTAAGATTTGTAATATTTTCTATTTTTTTTGATAAATCCATCTTCCTTGTACTTGTATCTATCCAACTACCATTTTTATATACACTAAGATGCATAACTGAGTCTTTAATATCACCTTTATTTTTACCTCTACTTACTCTATCTAGCCCCCAATAGCTTTTATACAATACACCATCTACTTCAAATTCCACTTCACTATAGCAACTTAAACTACTTGTAGAGATAAGCTGTTTAGTTTCAGATGCACCTTTAAGTCGTGGTGTTCTCCCATATAAAGCTATACAAATAGCATCTAAAATTGTACTTTTACCACTACCTGTTTCACCACTGATTAAAAATAATCCATGATCTGAAAAATTATCTTTAAAGTCAATAGTATGTTTACCCTGAAGAGAATTTATATTTTCTAATGTTACTTTATTTATCTTCATTTTCTAGCTCCTGTACAATCACTTTATACTCATTTATAAGCTTATTTTTTAAATCACTATTATCAACTAAACTATCCTCTGCTTCCAACCTCTTTTCAAAGACACTTAAGTAGTCTAGTTCCTCAAGTTTAGTATCTTGTTCAACATCCGTCAATACTCTGTCTTCTATTTTCTTCTCTTTTTGAATAGATATGATATCTACACCGTCATCATATGTGTTGTTTAAAAACTCTTTTAAATCAACATCCAAAAGAGTTTCATTTGTTGCTACCACATCTAAAAAAGGTTTATTTTCTTTATCATTTATATTTTCTAGTTCATCTTTTATCTCTTGTATAGTTCCAGTTATTCTATATATACCTTTAAAAAGTGGTATATCTATTATTTCTATATTTTCTATATTTTTATCTTTAAATTCAACTACTATTACACTTTTTGTCTGGTTATATTCTGAAAAACTAAGAGGAATAGGAGATCCACTATATCTGATATGGTTATGCTTTCCAACTTGTTGGGATTTATGAAGATGTCCCATCGCAACATAGTCAAATGAAGTCAATACCTCGCTATCTACATCAGATAGTTTACCTATATAGATCTCCCTTTCAGAGTCTGGGTTTACAGTTGCTCCAGTTGTAGTAAAATGCCCTGTTGCTATTATTGGCACATTACTTGATATATCTTTTGCTTTATTATATATATTTTTGTAGTATTGTTTCATACCCTCTTTATATTCATTTTCTAACTCTTTATTATTTTTACTTTTATTTGCATCTCGTATAATATTATCTCTCAAATATGGCACGGCACATACTATAGCTTTTAGTTGATCATCTTTCTTTATAGATACTATGGTCTCATCTATATCTTCACCTGTTGCTACTATATGTATATTTAAAGACTTTGCAAAGTTTTTTGTAACCTCAAGTGTTGCTACTGAGTCATGGTTTCCTGCCACTATTATCACATCGCTACAGGCGGTTTTTATAACTTTAACTAAAAAATCATGATACATAGTCAACGCATATTTAGGTGGATTTGCCGTATCAAAGATATCACCTGCTACGATTAAAATATCTATTTTTTTACTCTCTATAGTTTCAATCAACCAAGCTAGAAATTTTTCATGCTCTTGCTCTCTACTTCTATTTTTAAAGTTTTGTCCTAAATGCCAATCTGATGTATGTAGTATTTTCATATTTTTATTATTCACTAGTGTTTCCTTTTAATTTTCGGATTGCATTTTTATCTGGTGCAGTTACTACATTATTTTCTTCCAAAAGTTCCATTATTGTGTGTGCTCTATTATAACCAATTTCGAGTTTTCTCTGTATATAAGATGTAGAACAGTTTTCACTCTTTTTGATGATATTTTCTGCTTCAATATAGAGCTTGTGTTTTGGTGTTATTGTGTCCATATTATAAATCCCTTATTTTAATTGTATGTTATCCAGATATATGGTAAAAAAACCAGTATATAAATAACTATAAATATACCTGCATATCTTAACAGTACCATACTTCTTTTTATTTTTAATTTACCACTCTTGTTGTAATAAGGGTGATTTCTCCTTATATACCTAACTACAAGTATAAAGATAATTATAAATATCACTGCTATTGAAAATATCATCTCTTTGTACCTTTGATAGGTCCAAAGTTGTCTGTTATTTGTTTTCCATCAATAGCATAATCTTCTTCTTCGTCTACATCTATAATAACAAGTTCCATATAATTGTCAATA
>JAYEJC010000135.1:0-4983 GCA_034660335.1 Campylobacterota bacterium | reverse complement strand
TATCTATTTAATTTTATATGCATTCCCAGCAGAGAGAGACTGTGAAATAACCTGGCTCGCTCCCATCGTCCTCGATGGGAACTAGAAAAGCTTTTCGGAATCTGGACTTTAGTCCAGACTAATGCCAATTTAAACTGATATTACGCCCAGACTAAAGTCGTGGGTTCCAAGATTTTCGGAATCGTAACTTCAGTTGCGACTGCTAATATGACCCGACTGAAGTCGGAGTTCCGTGGGCTGTCATTGCCCAGACTAAAGTCATGGGTTCTAAAATGATTTATCTTTATTGTGATAATTTATCTAATATATATCTTTCTAAATTTGAATGTTTTATCTCATCATCAAGTGATTTAATATATATTTTTGATATCTCATCTGAAAACTCTTCAAATGGAAAATGTGGAAAATGTAATGACCACATCTGCTTAATTCTTTTTTGTGTAACACAATCTCTTGTCCAATCTTTAAAAAAATTAAATATTCCAAATAAAAGTGCTGTAAAGAAGATCGCTATTACTATAGATGCATGGCAATCTAAAACTTGAAATACTTCATGAAATAAAAATGCAATTGGTATCAAAATAATATGAGCTAATAATAAAAATACAACATATGCACGACCTAGTCTAAGTCTAAAGCCTAGTTTACTACCATCTAATTTCATACCCTCTTGAAACAGTTGATTTGCTGCTAATAGTTCATGTAGCTTTACAGGTTGTTGTGATACTTTGTATATATATGATATTATTTTATGTTTAAAAAATTCAAACATTATTCTTCCTTTGTTTCGTTTTTTGTTATTAGTCCTGCTTCTACTAAAAATGGACTATTGATAAAATCTAATTTTTTTATTCTATCGTAAGTTGCATAACTTAAATATAAAATATCTTTTGCACGAGTTACAGCAACATAAAAAAGTCGCCTTTCTTCTTCTAAACTACCACCTTTACTCATTAATGTTCTATTTGGAAATCTTCCATCCATAAGATCAACTACATAAACCTCTTTGAACTCCAAACCTTTACTTGCATGAACTGAAAGAAGATTTACCCCTCCACCTTCACTCATCTCTCCACCACCTAAAATCATAGCATTTATAAAATTTTGAAGGCTTTTGTGTCTACTTGAGAGTTGCTTTAGTGTTTCTACTCTTCTATTAGCTTTAAACGAAGCAGTTTGTTTTAGACTTTCGTCTATCGTACCATCTTTTCTTTTTCCTCTATTTGTTGAAAGGATATCGACAATCTCTTTGAAAAAGGTATGATTTTGTATGTGTTTTATCATATTTAGAGGATTTTGTATCCTTTTAAGTTCTTTCATAAGTTTATAAAAGTTATATAAAAAAATACCACCCTCTAAAGTTAGCTTTGGATGTTTTAAAATAGCATTATTTAAAAACTTAAGTTCCCAGCCTAAATCTTTAAATTTTGCTGTTGATCCCATCTCTATAAAGTCATCAAAAAGTCCTAATTGAACATTGGTAGTTTTTGTACTTTTATATGGTTTTATTATAGAATTATCTGGATTAAAAAGTCCATGAAAAAGATTTCCATGACCTACACTAATAAGTGCTTCGAAAATATCTTTTGCTACAGCTTTCCCTATCCCTTTACCATACTCTATTAAATGTATAAATGCCATCATATCATTATGATTGACAAGTAAAACGATGATATCCAGTACCGCTTTTATCTCTCTTGAGTCAAAAAAGCTATGGCCACCTTTTCTTTTACACTCAACACCCATATCTCGTAAGTTTGCTTCTATACCATCTGCACTTGAGTTGTTTCTATATATTATAGCTATTTCATTTAGAGGTGTATTAGTTTGTGTTATCTGTTTTGATATAAATTCATATTGATTATAAAGTTCATCAAATTTTAGAAGTTGGGGAGAATGAGGTCTTTCACTTCGAACCACTTCTAGGGCTTTTTCATAGATACGCGGATTGTTCAAAATTACTTTATTGGCAAGGTCCAAAATAGGGGCAGTTGAACGATAGTTTTTATTGAGTGTAAATATCTTAGAGCCATCATATCTTCCATCAAAAGATGAAATGATACCAATATCACTTCCATTAAATGCATAAATACTTTGGTCATAATCACCTACACAAAAAAGACTTTGTGGTTTAAAACCATCTAAAATTTTCCCTTGTAGTGGATTTGTATCTTGATATTCATCTACTAGTATCTCTACAAAATCAAAACTATTTTGTTTTTGTAACTCAAGCATCTCTATAAGCAGATCATCAAAATTAACATAACCATATACTTTTTTAAGTTTATTAAACTCATCTACTACATCTTGATAGATAAGTAGATAGTCGTTGTGATCACTGTTTTTATTTCCCATCCACTCTTCAAATGTTTCATGATAACTACTATTTAGATATAAGCTATACATATCATAAAGATACCCACCATCGTATTGTTTTGTATCACTTTGTTGTGTGAATACTCTTTTTTCATATATAGATTTAAAAAGTGTTTTGAGTTCATTTGGTTGTTTGAGTGTAATCTTTTTATCAAATTTTTTAAGAAGTTTATAGCTGACACTATGAAAAGTCCCAGATACAATTGCCTTAGCTGTAGCATCATCGAAATACTTAGCTACTCGCATTATCATCTCTGCTGCAGCTTTATTGGTAAAGGTGAGTAAAAGAATCTGTTCTGGTTTGACTCCACTATGTAGTAGATGACCAATTCTACCAACAATAGTTGATGTTTTTCCAGTACCTGCACTAGCAATTGTGAGGTTATGACCTAGTTGGCATGTTGCTGATGAGTGCTGTTCGTTGTTTAAATTTGATAGAGGCAATAGTTTAATATCCTTGAGTTTTAAAGTTTCGAATAATACACTAATAGTATTTAATTTTTCATTTATCTTAACATTTGTTACTAAAAGTAAATTCTTTAGATAGAATTAGTTTTTTTTAATTAGAATGCTAGGGAAATGCTATTTATTACAATTATAATTAAGCAAATGAACTTAACAGGAGATACTACAGTGGAAAATATTTTTAATCCGAAAAAAGAAAGATTTAAAGAACCGTTAATAAAAAACATGTGTGAATACAATGAACTTATGGATCAATTTAAAAATGATTATGAGGGAACATGGGCAAAATTTGCTGATGAAAAGATTGATTGGTTTGAAAAATATGATAAAGTACTAGATGAATCTAATGCTCCATTTTATAAATGGTTTGATGGTGGTAAAATGAATGTTGCTTATCAATGTGTAGATAGACATCTAAAAGATAAAAAAAATAAAGCAGCCATCATATTTGAAGGTGACAATGGTGACCAAAAAATATTAACATATAGAGAGTTGGCTTATGAAGTAAGTAAAACTGCAAATATGTTTAAAAATAAATTTGATATTAAAAAAGGTGATAGAGTTGTTGTATATATGCCAATGATTCCTGAAGCTGCTGTTACTATGCTTGCTTGTGCAAAAATTGGTGCTATTCACTCTATTGTATTTGGTGGATTTTCTGCTGAAGCTTTAAGAGATAGAATTATAGATGCCGAAGCTAAACTTGTCGTAACATCTGATGGAGCATTTAGAAAAGGTAAACCTTATATGTTGAAGCCAGTTGTTGATAAAGCTTTAGAATCTGGTTGTGAATGTGTTAAAAAAGTATGTATAGTTGAAAGAAATAATGAAGAGATAAACTGGGTAGCTGGAAGAGATTATTCTTATAATGAACTTGTGAAAACAGAATCTAGCCATTGTGTATCTGAACCAATGGACTCAGAGGATCCATTGTTTTTATTATATACTTCAGGTTCTACAGGAAAACCAAAAGGTGTACAGCATTCAAGTGCAGGATATATCCTTTGGGCTCAAATGACTATGGAATGGGTATTTGATATTAAAGATAATGATACTTATTGGTGTACTGCTGATATTGGTTGGATTACAGGACATACATATATAGTATATGGACCATTAGCTGCAGGTGCAACAACTGTTATGTTTGAAGGTGTTCCTACATTCCCTGATGCAGGAAGATGTTGGAGAATGGTTGAAGAGTACAGAATAAATCAATTTTATACAGCCCCAACTGCTATTAGATTACTTCATAAAACAGGTGCAGATGAACCATCTAAATATGATTTATCATCTCTAAGGGTTCTTGGAACTGTTGGTGAGCCTATTGATCCTCCTGCTTGGAAATGGTATTATGAAGAGGTAGGTGGAAGTCAATGTTCTATTGTGGATACTTATTGGCAAACAGAAACAGGTGGACATATGATATCTCCACTTCCTGCAGCAACTCCTATAAAACCTGCTTGTGCTACATTCCCACTTCCTGGAATTATGGCTGAGATTATTGAAGAGGATGGAACACCAGTTGAGATTGGTGAAAAAGGTTTTATGTGTGTAACTAAACCATGGCCATCAATGATAAGAACAATTTGGAATGATCCTGCAAGATTTGAAAAATCATATTTTGGTGATTGTAAAAAAGATGGTGAACCTGTATACTTCACAGGTGATGGTGCTATGATGAGTGAAGATGGTTATATCACAATTACAGGTAGAACTGATGATGTTATCAATGTATCAGGACATAGAATGGGTACAGCTGAAGTTGAAGCAGCAATTAAGAAACATGACAATGTAGCATCAGTTGCTGTTGTAGGTAAACCACATGATATTAAAGGTGAGGGTATTTTTGCTTATGTTGTTTTAAAATCAGTACCAATGAATCAAAATGATGATATTGCTGATGAGCTAGAAGAGATGAAAACTATTAATAGTATCATTAAATCTGAGATTGGTGCAATAGCACTTTGTGATGATATCGCATTTGTTCCTGATCTTCCAAAAACAAGATCTGGTAAGATTATGAGAAGAATTTTAAGATCAATTGTAAAAGGTGAAAAGATTACTCAAGATACATCAACACTAGAAGATCCTAGTATTGTTGGAAAAATTGAAGCTATAGTTAATGCTTAAGTATTATCTTTC
>JAYEJC010000134.1:0-5072 GCA_034660335.1 Campylobacterota bacterium | reverse complement strand
ATATTATATCAAAATATTATTGTTTAAAAACTTTAGCTACTTGTTTAGTGTATTTAATGTTTCCCTATAATGATATTCTTTACATTTATTACGCCTTATGTTAAAATAATGAATATTTAAAAAGTTGATAAGTATATAAAATGTTAGCACTTCAGATTGAAAATAGCAATATAGAATCAATATTTACTGATAAATTCAATTCAAATAAAAAAGATTTTATTGATTTTAATATTGTAAATGGATAATATACAAATTATAAAATCAAAGGATAAAATATGCAAACTATACAACTTCAAGTTCAAGATGATTTATTAGAACAGGCATTGGATTATGTTAAAAGATTTGTAACAAAACATAAAAATGAAAGTAACTATAAATATATAGATAGTATAGGAGATACAATAGCTGTAATTGATAATAAAAAATTTGTAATACCATCAAAAGAAGATTTGGAAATTCTTAACCAACCTATAAATAAGGATGATTATATATCAAGCGATGAAGCTAAAAAGATATTGCTAAATGTATGATATTGATTATCATAAAAAAGTTATAAAATTTTTAGCAAAACAAGATATTGAATTTATAAAGAAAATCTTAAATACCTTTGATAAAATTGCGATAAATCCATACAATAATGAATTCGATATTAAACCTTATAAAAGCAAAATTTCAAATCAATATAGGTTAAGAGTTGGCAAATATAGATTTATATATCAAGTGAAAGATGATATATTATTTATCTTTATAAGTGATGCTGGTTCAAGAGGTAGTATTTATTAAATAAACTTATAAATACAGAAAACTAATCTTTCATAACTCTACCAACAACCACACCCACTATAGAAAGTATATCTATATCCTCTTTTTTATCTCTTCATCAAAATCCCTAAGAGTTCTATAAGATAAGTTTTCACTTATTATTTTCTTGTATCTCTTTACTATTTATGCTACAATAAGTTATTAAAATAAGGAGATACTAAATTATGGCAGTAAGACACACAAATCCAAATGCAAAAGTTACAAGTGGTTATATAGTTTCAGGTAAAGAAGCTGATAAAGTATTTGCTATTTTTGATGAAGAAAATAGAACTAAAGAGTATGTAGAAACCAAAAAGAAACAGCTTAGAAGACTATTTACAAAATCTACTAAGATAGCTTCATAATTCTTTATGGCTAAAATAGTAAGCTTATCTTCGATACCAAGAAGTCAATTTGACAAAATCAAAAAACAATTTAAATGTTCATATAAAGAGTTAGAGGAGCATATTAAACAATATGCTTATTCTCATCAAAAAGAGGGATTGTTTCAAACATACCTGTATATAGATGATAATAATTATGCAGGATATATTTCATTTGCTATAACCTCTATAGATAAAAGTAAAGCTAACAATAAAATCAACATACCACCATCTATAAATTACGAAGTATCATCGTTAAAAATAACGAGACTTTGTATATTTGATGGTTATCTAAATAATGGTATTGGTAAATCTTTACTTGGATTTGCAAATATTTTAGCTGTTACTTTACAAAAAACTGTAGGATGTAGAGCTATTATAGTTGATAGTAAAATTGAAGCTATTGGTTTTTATGATAGTTTTGGTTTTATACAGATTGCTATGCAAGATGATGACACCACACAAACTGCATTTATGGTATATGATTTATTTAAGCCTAGTGAACTTGAAAATGATGTTTTACTTATGATTGAGTTTTGTGAAGAGTATGAGCAGGGACATTTGATACCACTATTAAATAACTAACTTTTTAAAATCCTACCAACAACTACACCAACTATATCAAAAATGCCAGTATATTCTTTTGGTATCTCTTCATCAAATTCACCAAAAGTTCTAAAGAAGTGATTTTCACTTATTATTCTTATATCACCATTTATCATAAATTTTAAATTTTTTACTTGTAGTCCTACTTTTGTATCTATGATATATTTGCCATCGTTTTTTATATTTGATTTTTGTATGTTTTTATATAGTACTATATCCCCATCATTTATATATGGTGTCATACTATCACCACTTGATATAAAAGCAAATATCTCATCATCTATAGTCTCTTTTTTTAAACAGTAGTTATCTATATAGATATACTCTATATCTGTATCATTTATAAGTTGTATCTGTTTTAGTTCATTTTTGACATTTTGTTTTTCATATATATGTTTGTATTTGTGAGGGTGTGTTTTTATCTCTTCTAATGCTATCTTTTCTTTTCGTTTTTTACTACCTACGAAAAAGTCTTGCTCTGTTACATCTAATATATCTGCTAGGATTGAGAGGGTTTTTGTATCTGGGTCGTTTATGCCGTGGCGGTATTTTTGTATAGCTGTTTCACTTTTTTTTATTCCATGGTTTGCTAATACTTGTGAGATATGTTTATTTGTAAATTTCTTCTCTTTTATCAATTCATTTAGTTTATAAATATCTAACATTATCCACCTTTTTATTATATAAAAACAAGATTTATAGTCTTTTTTATTTAAAGTATATTTAATGTGTAGAGATGTATAATCGTTTTTTATTCTAAATAAAGATTATTAATCTTGATATAAAAGGAAAAATTGTGTTAAATATAAAAAAAGTAGGTTTTACGATAAGTGTGGTGTTGGCATTATTATTTAGTGGGTGTGGTGGTTCAGATGATGCTACTCCTGATGTAGATGAACCATTAGCACCAACTACAGTTACAAAAACTATCTCAGGTGTTGCAGTTGATGGATATATCTCTGGTGCTACTGTGTGTTTAGATATAAACTCAAATGATATATGTGATAGTGATGAACCATCAACTACTACATCAGATGATGGGACATTTAGCTTTGATACAACAGCTACAGGAAACTATCCTATAATTATAAGTGGTGGAACAGATACAGCTACAGATGAAGCTTTTGATGGAGTTTTGAAAAATATAATTGAACTATCAGATACCAATACCTCATTGTCTACAAATATCACACCACTTACAACTTTAAGTGCAAATATCTATAAAGAAAATATAAAAACAAATCCAGATTTTACCCCTACACAAGCTAAACAAACTATGGCTACAAACTTAGGGCTTACCTTAGCTCAAATAGATAAAGATCCACTAAAAGATAAAGATGTTTTTACAAAAGCACAACAAATAATACAAACAACTAAAATACTTCAATCATCTATAAATATAGAAGATAAAGACTCTTTCAATCATATCATGGAACAAATAGCAACTACTATAAAAGAGGATACAACATCAAAAGACCTAAATATAACTAAACTAATTGAAAATCTAGAAACAATACAATATAATGATAAAAATATATCTATAAGTGAAGATATAAAATCATTTGCAAAAGAGTATAAAGATGAGATATCTCTTAAAACAGAAGATATTACAGATATAAACAACCTTGATAATCTTCAAAATAGTTTTAAGACATATACAAATAGTGCAAAAGAAAAAATATCGAACAATAGATCAGATACATTATCTCAAACACTATCAACTATAAAAGAAAATACAACAATAGAACTACTTCAAGCTACAAATAGTAAGCCAACTATCTCAAATACACCATCGACTGCTATAGAAGAAGAAAGTACATATACTTACACACCAAACACTACAGATAGTGACAATGATACATTGGTGTACACTATTGTCAACAAACCAACATGGGCTACTTTTGATACAACTACAGGAAAACTAACTGGTAAACCAGATGTAAATAGTTCAAATACATACAAAGATATAGTTATATCTGTAAGTGATGGTATAGATACAACTACACTTTCAAACTTTGATATAGTTGTATCTCCTAATATAATAGGAAATGTAGAATCAAAATACTATGGTAAGTGGATAGAAGCCCAAAGTGGTGATGAGCTAAGTATAGATACAACCACAATTCTTGAATACACAGCACCAAATGATGACCAACTAGAAATAGATATAAACAATACAAGCAAAAAATACCTAAGAGCAAGTCTATCAAAGATAAATCTAAAAGGGCAACTTACAAAAAGAACTACTACAGTAAGAGGATTAAGAGACTATGCAACTATAGGAGATATAGATGTTATCTTACAAAATATTTTAGACCCAAATATCAAAGCAACTATCACTACAGATACAAATGGATACTTTGAAGATACATCACTACCAGCAGGTGACTATACCATACAAGCAAATAGTAATGATATACAAATAGATACAACAATATCTATAAGTGATGAGCAAGAAGATTTAGGTACATTTGTACTTTTAGAAGAGGATACACACAACTTCAAAGCTGAGCTTTTTTTAAATGAAAGCTTCATCATAGCAGATGGCAAGATGCAAAATGCAACAATCAAAGTGAAAAATATAGGTGCTAAAAAATCATTGGGGACAAACTTTTCTATCAAACTTATAGATGAAAATAACAACACTATAAATCCAGCAGATATAAATTACAGTGACAATACAAATGATGTAGTAGGTTCAATCTTTCCAGATACAACAGCTGATATAAATGTATCTTTTGCTTTTGAGCCTATATATAAAAACAACAAAGATATAACGATAGAGCTAAGTATCATGGATGCAGACAACAACAGATGGACAGAAACTATGAAATTTGTACTTTATAAAGGTACATTTGATATAAATGTAGCCACAAGTCAAGCAAATGTAAGAGGATACATAAGACTTCCATACAACAAACAAATATTGGCTATAGATATGGCAAATGGTACTTTGACTCTACCACTACTACAACCAACTAGCCACTATCCATTGGTTTTGGCAAACTCAAATGAACTAGAAGGTGAGACAAAATACTCTATAGGTATCGAAACAAAGACCGAAGACTTTTCAAACTTTAGTTATACAGGTATATATGAACAAAATAGTGTTGAAAATCCATATGGGGATGATACAGAAGCTACAGCAAACCCTATAAAACTATATGAGTCAGCAAAAGCATATATCCACTATGGAGACCTAGACTATTGGAAGATAACAACACAAGAAGATGATACAAAACTACACTATGACGATAACTTTGAAACTATTCTAAATCCAAC
>JAYEJC010000133.1:31618-38557 GCA_034660335.1 Campylobacterota bacterium | reverse complement strand
TTTTATTAATATATATTTAAGTATGATTATAAAATTTTTTAGGAGAATATATGAAAACTCTATATATATTAATTGTGGGAATGGTATTGACATTGGATCTATTTGGTCAAATATCAGTAAAAAATGGTGGTTTAGATAAAAATAATATACTTATCTATGCTAATGATAATGGTCGCTTGGAGTTAGAAGTAAATGATAAAATAAAAATAAATAGTTCAAATATATCTTATTTAAATAATATTTATTTACAAAAGAATAACTATAAAAAATCTGATGAAGCATTGATGTTGAAATTTTTCAATCAACCAATAAATACAGATATTGTTAAAAAAATGATTACAGATCTTAGTGATGGTACTGAGATAGATGAAGATCAACTAGAACAAGAGCTATCATTAAAATTAAAAAAGCTTGATAACTATATATCACATAAAATCAAAGATATAGTAGAAGCAACAGAAGATCAAAAAGCATATTATGAATATGAACTTAAAACAAAAGCTGAATTTCCTAAGTATAATATTTTGAGTTATGATCAACTTTTAGCAGTATTTGTAAATAAAGAGACTTTGATTCCACTTGATTTATCACAAAAATTCTTTCTAACACTAAATGGTAATTATTATCTATGTAAAATAGATGAAAACAATAAAAAGATTAAATCAAAAATCACTAATAAAAGTATAGAAGTGGATGTCTATGTGGTTAGTATTATAAAATCTTTGGATAATATGAAAGAGGGTACCATCTTTAGTATTGAAAAACACAACAAACTACCATATTCAATATCTGTTTTAAAAAATAAAGATGAGCTAGAGAAGTATGATCTCTCTTTGATTAAAAATAAAAACTTATCAAAATATTTAGATATGTTAAAAAATTATCCTACAGATTTAGTTGGATTTGATTTTGATAAAAGTGAGATAAGAGCAAGCTATAAAGTCAAAACAAAAAATGGTGTAAAATACCTAAAAACTTCATTTAAAAAAGTTGGAAAAAGAAAAAATGTAATTTCTGTTTCTTTGGATGGTAGCTATATGATTTTTGATACATCAAAAGGTTCTAATAGTGAAGTATCTCATAAAGGATATTTATTGGATGCTAAAACATACCTTTTTCAAGTAAAAAAAGATATGAAAGTTGATGGGGTTCAAAAAGTACAATGGAAACAATCACCAAAAAAATCTATGATTTCTGTTAAATATAAAGATAGCGATAATAAAATAGCTACTCAAAAATTTTCTAAAGGTAAAAAACAATATTATGATTTTTCTGCTTTGTGGTATTTGATTAGTTGGAATAACCTAAATAATATAGGTGAAAAGCCATTTTTATTAATAAATGAAGATTTTCCATTTGAGGCAAAATATATAAAAAAAGATTATGGTTATTTAGTAACATTTAGAAACTCTGATAAATATAAATTTTATTTAGATCAATATAGTAGGGTGAAAAAAGTTATTGATATAAAAAATGGTATAGAGATGCTTATTAGCTCTGATGGTTTTGTTACAGATGAGATAGAATCAAATAGAGCTAAAGTATCAAATGCATTTAAAAAATATAATTTAATAGAGGTGAATTACAATGATTAATAGATATACAGTATCAGTTTTGTTAGCAGCTCTTTTAGTGGGTTGTGGTGGTTCAAAAAAACAAGTTATGCCACCTTTTGAGGTTCCTGAGTATAATACAGAAGAGGAGATTAGTACTTCAAATGGTATCTCTATACATGGTATGTCGGGACAATACCCAATAACATACAAAGATAAACAACTAGGTGATGGACTTTTTAATCATATATATTTTGATATATCAAAAAAAATAATCAATAAATTGTCTGAAAATATAGATAAAGCAATAATTGTAAAAATAAAAACAAATAGTAGTAAACAAGATGTAAAAGAGGTTCGTCAAGAGGGTATCAAGTATTTTAAGATGAACAATGACTTTACAGTATGGGATAAGTATAATATAAATACACCAGATGTGATAATCAATGTAGTTGAGGAAAACTCTGTAAAATTTATAGTTAGTTATCACTCATCTATTTTTGATCAAAGTAAAGATGATGTAATAGATTTAGGGCTTACAGTAAATGAGGTATCAAACGAATCAGTAAATCCATGGAGTAAGGTATCAATAGTTGATAATATGGATAATCTTGTTGTTTATGAGATTATGAAAAATACAGTTACTGTATCTGATTTTGATTCAAATCAATTGGGTGATAACCCAATCACTAATATAAAATTTTCTGATGCTGATCAGTATTGTTTTGAGAAATATAATGGATATTTATCACCTATATATATCTATGAATATGCTTTAAGACAAGGTGCTATAAAAGCTCCAGAAAAAGGTATAAGTCAAGAGATGATAGCTGGGTATGATGATGCAAATGAAAATGATAGAGTACTTAAAAAAGATGGTGATATTATAAAATCTGATATGTCAAGTAGCGATGATGCTTATGCTGAAATCTTAATATTTAATCATAAATCAAAAAGATATAGTTTTAAAAGAGATAATTTCACATCTAAATCTGTATCTTTTAGATGTAGTAAATAATGAAAAGGTTTAATATGAAAATGATATATACTATTTGTTTGAGTTTGTTATTTGTTTTTGTTGGTAATTTAAATGCTGAAAATGAGATAGATTTTGATAAAGATAATTTTAATCTAATATGTACACAACCACTAGTAAGTGATTTGGATAAAAGAAACAAAGTTTATAAGGCTATCTATAAAGGATATATGAAACAACTAAGAAGTTTGACTTATAAAGTTCAAAAGTTTAATGATATCCAATACAAATATTATGGCAATAATCAAAGAAGTAGAATCGCAAAAAGAGATGATGCAGCAAGTGAAGAGTTTCTAGCTATGCTTGAGGCTGTAAATGAATACTTTGAAAGACATGATGCAAATAAAAAAACAAAAACAAAAAATGGATCAGATAATGAAGATGAATTTTCCAATGAAGAGGAGTTTGATTTTAGTGAGACTGAACTAGAAGAGCTAACTAAAAAAGGTGATAGTCAAGAGGATAAATATAAAACATTGTTTGTAGACTCTATGAATAGTATCGCTTCTATTTATAAAACTAGAAAAACTTCAGATAACTTATGGTTGGTTCCTTTTAGTTATGCTGATGGTAGTGTTGAGAATGTTGCTCCAAATGTTGTGTTTGGAGAATATTTCAACCCTTCAAAACAGGGTAGAAGATATTTTTTAAATATAAATATCTTCTTTTTTATAATTGATAGTGATGGAGATGCAAGGGTAATGTCCAAAGAGATTAGTGACTACAACTGGAAAAGAAACTTTAGATTTATATCAGCACAAAGTGGAAAAGTGATACAAGATACTGTTACTAAGTTTACAGGATTGGATATAAGATGATAAAGTTATTATTTGTATTAGTTTTAGCCTCTTATGAGTTGTTGGCTTTTTTTGATCAAACTAGATATATAAATGGTGAATATAAAAATAATTTAAAAATTATTTGGCTTCATAATAAATCAGATAATACTGCTGATAATATACAAGTTAAATTTTCATTAGCACTAAATGATAGTGTAAAAAAACTATATAATAAATATGGATATGAGCATATATCAAATACTGAGATGA
The DNA here is from genome assembly GCA_034660335.1 of Campylobacterota bacterium. Lineage (GTDB taxonomy): Bacteria > Campylobacterota > Campylobacteria > Campylobacterales > Arcobacteraceae > JAIOSF01. The sequence continues at coordinate 34,919 of JAYEJC010000133.1, read as the reverse complement.
AAAACTATAGCTCTATATCATCTATCATTGATGAGCCATCAATCTACACTGATAAACAAAAACTTTTTGATGCACTAGATGATCAACTTAATGCAAAGTATGATGATCAGCTTGTTGTGTTGCTTAGAATTGTTAAACTAGAGGGTAATGGATATAAGATTTTTGGTGCAAAGTTATTTAAAGATGGAAAAGAAAATATAGCTTCAACATATGAGATAAACTATAAGGGTAAAAATCTAACTCAAAAACATCTAAATAATATGACATACTTTTTTATAAAAAGTAGTATTAATGATTTTGAAGCTATAAATAGAAGTGGTGTTGATCCTATTATCACTTTTAAAGATGATATTGGTGGCGAGCTAGAGATTGAGACATTTAAAGCTATTGATATAAAAAAACATACAGCAAAGATTGAAAATGTTGATTTTGAAGAGGCTTATAAACTGGGCTTAATAAGTAGTGATAAACCATCACCACAAGTTGCACATGAGTATTGTGAGATGCTAGGCTTGATGTTGATAAACAAAAATCTACTCACAAGTGATGAGTTTGAAAATGAATATACATACGAACAGCTTTTTGAAAAAGTAAGTTTTCAAGATGGATGGGAAGTATATGGAAAAACAAAATATTTAGAATATGACAAAAGAGATTTTCGATGTGTTGAAGCAAAAGATAGTATATTAAAATACAATCTTAATGAATATGAACAAAATGAGATTGGGCTGTTTCTTAAGCTGAATAATAAAAATGTAATCCATAAAGATGAGATAAGAGCTGTGGATATTGTAGTTGAAAAATCTTTTAGTGGTGATGATAAACTATATATTGCTATGATTGATGAGATAGGTATGTTGTCAATTTGGGAAAATGATGAATATTTAGTTGGTAAAAATATACATCTAAAAAATGCCAAAAGATTGGAGCTTGAGGAGGACTTGAGTACTATAAATATTGAGACACTTACAAAAAAGTCTGTTCTTAAAAATGAAAGTGGAACAATAGAAGAGGAAACTACAAGAAATCATCAAGATTATATACAAAATGGTATTTTTATAGTAGATAAAGATAGCTCAACATATGTAGATATCCAAAATAATCTAGTAAAACTAGATGGAACAAAAACAGAATTAGAGTATAGTCCAACATCACTAAAAAGATATATTGGAGGTATATCTATTGGTACAAAAGATGCTGTTTATACATATCTAAATGGAACAGAAGAACCAATAAAACATATAGGTATAGATGGTTATGTAAATAAAATCATATATTTTAAAGATGATAAATATTTTGTTGTTAGTACTAGTACATCTAAACTTATTGTTTTTAAAGCTGGGGAGAGTAAACCTATAAAAACTATCTCTAACTTTGGGTATAGTTTTGTTGATATCTCAATATCAAGTGATCAAAAATATTTAGTAGCAGCAAATGGAGACCAGATGGTTTATGTGTTTGATTTGGATGTTATTTTAAATAGTACTATAACAAATAAAGAAGAGGTTAAATAATTATGAAAATAATATTAATAATGATTTTAAATATAAGTTTATTTGCAGGTACTTTACGAATTTTGAATATACCTAAGTATTCAAAGATTATGATTGACAACAACGAAGAGATGGTTTATGAAAACAATACTAAAAGAAGTTTAGATATTGAGCTTAAAAATACTTTAGTTGGAAGCTATGATATTTTGATTGAAAATAAATATTTTTTGCCAGTTGAGTTTAGTGCTGATATTAGCGATAGGGTATTTGTAAAAACTTTGGATATGAGATATGCAAATGAGTTTTTTACTAATATTCAAGTAGAAGATGTCGATGGAAATATAGATGATTGTATGGCATTTCAATGTAGTGCAAGTGCTGGAGAGAGACTTTATGTTAATGTATATAAATTCAAAAACAATATTGAGGATATAAATGTTGATTTTAGTGTATCAAAAGATGAGTACTATGATGAAACAGATAGTTATGATGTAGATAAAAATCAAAAAATCATAATATCTCCTGTAAGTTCGTGGGGATTATTTGGAATAGGTGCAGTTAGTGGTATATATCCAGCAAATGAGGAGCTAGAGCTTAGTGATGGTGATGATTATATCAAATACTTTTTAGATGATACTGTTGTGACTGGTGCTAAGCTTTTTTATAAAAAGAATACATTTATAAATGTTTTTATAGGGTTTGAGCTGAATTATTTAGTAGCTAAAGAGACCCATGATGAAGAGGATGAGGATTTAACAGATGATAAAAACTTTGATGGGACACCATCTATTACTGTTATGACAGCTGGTGCTTCACTTGGATATAGATATAGAAGGCTTTTTGTAGAAGCTGGTGTAAGACAAGAGATGGTAGATATAGAAAAAACATATTCTGATAGATCTTTTGCTTATGATGAAAGTAGAGTGGCTCCTTATGTTTCGCTTAATTATCTATTTTGGAAAATTGGTCACGGTGGTATGAGTATAGGTGTTACATCATCATCAGAAAAGATAACAACTGCATCTTTGCAGATTGTATTTTAATTAGGGTTTGAGTATGAAAAAAAATATTTTATATATTGTTTTTAGTATAGTTTTAGCTATAGGTTTTAGTGGCTGTACAGAGGATAGTGAAACAAGAAGTATCGATAGTGTTACAGTTTATAGCAAAAGTTCTTTGGTTGATGCAAGTTTGCCAAAGAGTATGACTGCAAATGTTGGTGATACTGTGACTTTTACTACAAAGTCTACTGTTGTGATTCGTAGTTATGGTGACTTGAACTTAGATAATGTATCTTATGAAGATGGTAACTTTTCATGGGAGGTACAAGCTGATGATGTAGGTGAACATCTTTTGGTTTTGGGTGATGAGAATAATAATACACAAGATTTAACGATAAATGTTTTATCAAATATAGATGTTCCTAGTGATTATTCTGCATCGCAAGGTACATATGAAGATGATATTGTGATAAAGTTTACACACAGTTATAATGATTTTAATATATATTATTCAAATAAAATTGATGGTACATTTATATTGTTAGAAAGTGTTGAATCAACATCTGGATCAAAATCTTATACTCATAGCTTAAGTGATGAAGATAAAACACTTTCTATGAAGTATTATTATAAAGTTCAAAGTATAGATGACAATGGAAACTACTCAGTAAAGACAGATCCTTTTAGTGGTTATGTGACTATACCAACACCATCAACAATCAATGTATATGAAACAAAATCTATAAATCAACTAGAGGTAAGATGGGAAAATATAAATAAAAATACATCTTATAATTTATATAGGTC
>JAYEJC010000133.1:0-31518 GCA_034660335.1 Campylobacterota bacterium | reverse complement strand
CTTTTAGTGGTTATGTGACTATACCAACACCATCAACAATCAATGTATATGAAACAAAATCTATAAATCAACTAGAGGTAAGATGGGAAAATATAAATAAAAATACATCTTATAATTTATATAGGTCAAGTACTAATTTTGCAGAATATTCAACAAATGATATATCTGAGTATGATAGTGTAGAATCATTTTTAACAGCAAAAGGATTTAGCGAAGTAGCAAGTGAAATAGATACAAATAATTATCTTGATACAGATGTTGAATATGGAGAGAATTATTGTTATGTCGTTGCTAGTAAATATGACGATATTATAAGTACACCAAGTACTAAAAGTAATACTATTGAAGTAAGTATTCCTACTCCTTCAAACTTTGTAGCTAAATATAATACTACTACAAAAGAGGTTAGTATTAACTGGAGTGAAATCAAAGATGCTACTAGTTACACATTATATAAAGATGGTGCCAAAGTTATAGATACTACAGATTTAAATTATACAGATAGCGATATTGATTTAGGGACAACAAGTGTATATAGTCTGGAAGTAAATAGTGGTAGTGTAAAAAGTGCTAAAAAATATTATGAGTTTGAAGCAAGAACCTATCTATACGCATCGCAAGGGGTATTTGATGATAAAATTGAATTAAAATGGGATGCTATAGAGGGGGTGAGTAACTATAAAGTAACATACAGAAGAGCTGATTCAACAAGTTCAAGTTCTCCTTATGTTAATACTACAGATACAAACATTTCTATTACTAATATAACAAATAATTATGCTTATGAGATAGTAGTCTCAGATGATAGTAATAGTAGTGATAAAACTATCGAAGCGATAGGATACTCAGGAAGTACTGATTTGATCACTATGGATAGTTTTTCTAATACTATTTATGATACAGAATTTGATTCTTTAGGAAATAGATATACAGTTGATAAATATGGAAATCTTTATAAGACAGAACAAAATGGTACAAGAACAACTGTTACAAGTAATAATGTAGGGGTTGATATAGCAATAGATAGTGAAAATAATATCTATACATTTAAAGAAACAACAACAACAAATGATGGGAAAACAAAATATACGATATATAAAAAAGATGCAAACTCAAGTGTTTTTGAAAGTATTGATACCTCTTTATATGATGTAGCGGGTATATCTACAAATGGAACGAATTGGTATGTCACTGCAGAGGTATTAAATACCTCAGGGGATAAGTGGAGTGGAAAACAACTTATAAAAAATGGTACGGCACAGTATTCTATAGATGAACTTGTATCATCTGTACGCTCTATATTTGTAGATGGAAGTGAAAACTTATATATAAGTGACTCTTCAAATGGTGAGGTATATAAGTTTAATGCAACAGGTACAAGTAGTACAGTAATAGCAACAAATATTTCTTGTCCAGATGTGATGACTCAAGATGATGCAGGAAATATTTATGTTGCAGATGACTATAGTAATTATATTTATAAAATAGATTCTTCATTGACAAAAACAAAAGTTAGATATCAAAACGGTATTGGTTCACTGCTTATTAAAAATGGCTCTTTGTATACAAGTAGTTATTCTACATTTTATAAAGTAATTTTAGAAGAGAGTGATAAAAGTATTGATAATATTACTGTATCAAAAAATATACTAGGTACTGAAAATCAAATAAATATATCTTGGGATAGAGTAGATGATATAAAAAACTATCAATTATATAGATCAAAAGATACAAATGATAATTATGAGCTATATATAGATGACCTTATTTATAGTTCATACACAGATACAAATATCTCTACAGGAACTCAGTATTATTACAAAGTATTACCTGAGTTTTATGAGATTGAGGGTGAGCTAAGTGATGAGGCTTATGGTATAGTAGGAACATCTAGTGTGAGTAATTTAGTAGCTACAAAAGGTGAAGATACAGATACTATAACACTTACTTGGAGCTCTTCAAGTAGTAGTTCTAGTATTGGATATGATATTTATAGAAGTACACAAGAGGATGGACAATATACACTTATAAAATCAAATCATGATACGGTGAGTTATGAAGATAGTTATGATTTACTCTCAAATCAATACTACTATTATAAAATCAAATCAAATCTATTTGGTACACAAAGTGAGTTTAGTCAAATTGATAGTGGTTATTTAGAGCCAGTTTCGCCATCTAACTTAACTATCTCAGGTACTATAAATAGCATAAACCTCACATGGGATAGTATAGCTGGAGTGAGTACTTATAAAATATATCGTAAAGATTCAACATATGGAACATATTCTTACTTAGCTGATGTAAATAGTACTTCATATAGTGATACATCTGTTAATTATCTTGATACTAAATATTATAAAGTAGTCACAGAGTTTGAAAATACAGAATCAGATTTTTCTCAAGATGGGTATGATTATGTTTCAGGGAGTGCAAAAGTAGCAGCACCACAAAATTTAACAGCATCACAAGGTACAAATAGTAGTCAAATAGATATAGCATGGGATGCAAATACAAATGCTGATTCTTATACTCTTTATCGAGCTACTTCTGAAGAGGGAACATATTCGGCAATATCTTCAGATACTACATCATTGACTTATGCTGATACAAGTGCATCGAGTGATACTGTATATTATTATAAAATAAAGTCAAAATATGATGGAACTGAGGGTGATTTTTCAGAAGCAGTATATGGATACTATGGAACTGTTGTTTTAACTGAAACTTTCTCTTCTGGATATAGTACACCATATGCAATAGCCATAGATAGTAAAGATAATGTATATATAGTAGATATAGGAAATTATACGATTTACAAAGTGACACCAACAGGTACAAAAACAGAATTCTCTACAGGATATTCATACCCATCTGCAATAGCTATAGATAGTAGTGATACTCTTTATGTAAGTGATATTTCTACAGATATAATCTATCAAGTGACATCAACAGGAGAAAAAACAGAATTTTCTACAGGATATTCTAGTCCATATGCATTAGCAATAGATAGTAATGATAATTTGTATGTAGCTGATGATGGATATGATACAGTTTATAAGGTGACACCATCAGGAGAAAAAACAGAGTATTCTACAGGCTATTATACACCATATGCATTAGCAATAGGTAGTGATGATAGCCTTTATGTAAGTGATGTAGGATATGATATAGTATATAAAGTAACTACATCGGGAGATAAAAGTGAATATTCATCTGGTTATGATAGTGCATATGCAATAACCATAGATAGTAATGATAATTTATTTGTAAGTGATGATTATTATAATACAGTTTATAAAGTGACAACTTCAGGAGATAAAATAGTATTTGTGACAGGATATTATTATCCTTATGGTATAGCTGTTGATAGCAATGATAGTATATATTTAAATGATGATTCTACTAATAAAGTATATAAAATCACAGAATTTAAATCAGAATAGGTAATATAAACTTGATAACTAAACAAATCTTTTTATATAGTTTATTTACTTTAATCACTTTAAATGCAAACACTATAGATATAAAAGGTGGTATATATAAAATACCACCTTTTAAAAGCTTTTATGTGGATAAAAAAGAGCAGATTGTTCAGATAAAAGATTTTAAAATAGATAAATATGAGGTCTCAAATAAGCTTTTTGGAAAAAAAGGTATAAATGAAGATGAACAAAACTACCCAGTAGTAAAAATAAAATATCAAGATGCTATAAAATATTGTAAACAAAAAGGTGGTGACCTACCTACAAAAGAGCAGTGGCTGGTAGCTTCTTCTTTTGAGAATAATCAGTTTTATCAATATAGTACAAAAAACTACCCACTAAAAAATGAAAATGATATAAATATCGTACAAGATAGAGCAGTAGAGTTAGAAATAGATGGTTTTGGAGCTGAGTTTGATCTAGTTGAGGTACAAGATGCACTAGTAGGAAATAACAATATAGTAGCTATGCTTGGAAATGTATGGGAGCTTACCAAATCAAATACACAATATGTATATCTAAAAGGTGGTAGTTTTTTTAATAATGAAAAAAAAGAGCTACTAAATAACTATATAGAAAATAGAGTATTAAAATCAGATTTAGATCAGTATGAACATATTGGTTTTAGATGTGTATATAAAAAGTGAGAGATATGAGTGATAAGTGTATAAAAGTAAGAGGTTTAAAGAAGTGTTTTCAAGATCATGAAAACAAAGAGATAGTTGTATTAGAAAATCTTGATTTTGAAGCTAAAGCTGGTGAAATCACTATTATTATGGGTCCTAGTGGTTGTGGAAAATCTACACTTCTAAATATATTATCAACTATTGACAATATATTTGATGATGGAAAAGTGGAAGTTTTATCAAATGATATCACATCTTTAAATGAATCAAAAAAAGCATCATTTAGAAATGAAAACATTGGGTTTATTTTCCAATCGCATGAGCTAATAGCAGAGTTTAATGTACTTGAAAATTGTGCCATACCCTTGAAACTACAAGGTACAGATCAAGAAGAAGCATATAAAGATGCCGAAGATTTGCTTTTGAAGTTTAATATTCCAGCTATTAATCATAAGAAATTTCCTAGACAACTAAGTGGTGGTCAGCAACAAAGAGTTGGTATAATAAGAGCTATGATAAATAAACCAAATATAATATTTGCAGATGAACCAACAGGAAACTTAGATAGAATCAGTAGAGATATTGTCAATAAAGAACTAAAAAATTTAGTAAAACCTAGCAAACATAATCCAGATGGGATAGCTTTGATAATAGTGACACACGATAGTATATATGAAGATGAGACTTTTAGTCAAAGTGTTTATAAATTTGAGGAGATAGATGAACAATCTAGCGAAAATTTAAAATATACACTTGTAAAAAAAAGGTAAGATGTGAAACAGTTTTTTGCATCATTTAAGATATTTTTACAACTTTTTAAAGGCTCACTATTTAAGATGATGCTTTTGGTATTTGTATCTTTTTTTATTATTACTATTATTCCTATTATTATAAATAGTTATAATAAATCTTTAGAAAATTCACTTGCTACAAAACAACCACATCTAATAATAAAATATATAGATGAAAACAAAATATTCAAGCAAGAGAAGCTACTAGAGATAGAAAATAATATTCAAAATATTTTGGGTATAAAAAATATAGATAGTATAAATAGTTTTGTAAAAAGTAGTGTAGCTGTGAAGTTTAAAAGCTATGGATACAATCTATCTGAATACAATGGATATGTAGATGCTATAGGATTATCAAGCTATAGATATCCTATAACATATGATTTTGATACTATATTGCCTGTTATGTTGAGTGATTATGGATTTAAACTAACAGGAGTTGAGATATTTCAGAGGTTTAAAGATGAAGATAATATTATGTTTTTTAATGAAACACTATACAAATCTATTCAGCCACTTGTGACATATGAAGCAAAGTTTGATATGAGTTATTTTATAAATGAAACTCAATCAAATCATAGCGGAAAGTTTTTTGGGGTGGTTGAGGACTTTTTTGATAAGCCTATTGTATATATGGATTATAAGTTTTTAAATAAAATATTGGGCTATGATGAAAATCATATATCAGGATTTATGATAAATATAAAAGATCAAAAAAAACTTAATATACTAAAAAAAGATTTAGAAAACTTTTTTAATAAAGATACAAAACAAGTACTTGTAAGTAGCTGGAGAGATATCAATAAAAAACAAAATGATATTTTTAAGATTTTTACAGAGGTTGGATTGTTTTTGAAATGGATTATTTTGATTTTATCAACTGCTGCTGTGAGTATATATTTGTATAAAACACTACTTATAAAACAGCCTGAGCTTAGGCTTTTGAATATATTGGGATTGAGACTTATATCTATAGTAAATACAACGGTTGCTTTTATCACTTTTATCACTGTTTTATTGTCTAGTTTTGCTGCTCATAGTTTGATGCTATATATATACAAAAATATACTTTTTCTTGATATGCAGATAGATATTGGCTTTTATATCTATGATATAATTTTGTCTTATACTATTCTTGTGTTTTTTGCAGTTGTTATTGTAAATAGTTTATTTAAACAAAACTATAATATTTTTAAGTAGGTAGATGATGAAAATAAATCAAATAAAAGTTTTGTATAGTTTGTTGTTTAAATCTAGTAATAGTATTTTAAAAATATCTATAGCTTTATTGCCAATATTTATCGCTATTAGTTTTGCTTCTATACTTTTTATAAACAACTTATCACAATCATATAAGGACTACTTACTCAAAAGTTATATTGGGGTGCAAGGTGTTTTAACAATAAAATCAAAAGATATAAACTACTTAAATGAATTAAAAAACAAACTCAAACAATCAGATATCAAAAGTTCATTAAAAAAATCAACAATGCAAACACTAATATTGGATAACAATAAATTTATAATAGAAAAAAATATCTCTTTAGTGATATTGGAAAAGTCATATCTAAAAGATAAGTTTGGCTATAAAAATGAAGCAATAGTTATCAATAATGTATTAAAAAATATATTAGGTGATACAAAAATACTAAAAATAAAAAGCAAAAACAATAATAAAAGTTTGATTATAAATGATGTTGATTTTATTGATACAGGATTTTTAATCTCAGAGCCACTTATATTTATCTCAAAAGAGTTTTATAATAGCTTGAAACTAAGTGAGATATCATTTAATAAGCTAGAGATAGATTTGTTGTTAAGTCAAGTAGATATTGTGAAAAAAAGAGCATATAAATTGGCAGATATATACAAAAGTGATATGGATACTGAAGATATCTTGTCTTCACATAAACAGACACAAAATTTATTTAATAATATAAAATATATAGAATATATAATATTATCAATAACTACACTTTTGTCATTTATTATACTAACAGGTGCTTTAAGTGTGATATCAAAAATAAAAGCAAAAGCTATATCTCTTTTGAGAATATATGGACTATCTACAAATCTAATATCAATTAGCCTTACTTTTATGAGTGGTGTTTTGTTGAGTTTGTCTTTGTTTCTTGCATATATTATATTGGCTTTGATGAAGATATATTTTATACAAATTATAGGTTTGGATAGTGAGTTTTTTTTAGCTATTGATAATAAAATTATACTATTGATTTTAAGTATAGTTGTGATATTTTTAGCTGTTACATATATTTGGGCATTTAGAACATTTAAAGGGAAAATAGAGATATGAAAAGATTAGTTTCTTGTTTGTTATTAGCTAGTGTATTGTATGCAGATGGTTCTATATTTGATATAAATCCACTAAAAACTACAAAAGATTTATTAAACAATATAGTAAATGATGAACCAAAATGGTTGCAAGAGTATAAAAATGGAGATATGGAGTTTCAAGACAGAGATCACCTATACTACATAGGGAAGTCATCTCATATGAATATAAAAAAACAAAGAGCAGCTGAGCAAGAAGCAAGAAGAGATGCATTGGTTCAAATAGGTAGCTATATAAATGTATCTGTAGATTCATCAACAGATATTGGTAAAAAAACAAAAAATGGAAGAACTGAAAGAAATATAAATAAAAGTGTAAATACTATATCTATAGTAGCTTTGGATGGTATTCGTGAAGATAAGATATATACTGTAAAAGATGGAGAAGATATTATTGTTTATACTTTTTATAAGGTTCGTAAAGAGTTTTTAGATAAAAAGAAAGTAAAATATGAAAAAGAGACAAAAGAGTACAATAAATTAATAGAGAAATTTAATTTTGCTTTAGAGGAAAATAAAGTAAATAAAGCAAAAGATTTAGTTTTTAAGATTGAACAATATAGAAGATCCAAATATGATACACAGTTTCAAAATCTAAAAGATAAACTAGCTAGCTCTTATGAGGTGTATGCTTCACTAAATAAGGAAAATTTTAAACTAGGTGAGTATCTTAAGATAAACCTTAGACCTACTCAAAGTGTGTATACATATGTATTGTTGGAGTATAAAAATAGTAGAAAATTAAAATTAATCTTTCCTAGTAGATTTGACTCTAATAACTTACTAAAAGCGAATAAATTAAGAAAATTAAAGAAAGTAAAAATATCAAAAGAGTATACAACAAAAAGAAAACAAGTAAATAAAATAATAGTATATGCTTCAACTTCACCTTTATCTTTTAAAGATTATGCAAGAGATGGAAATAAACTATCCACAAAAGAGGATTCAGGGTGGAAAACTATGCTTGAGGATAGAATATATTATAAAGATGAGATTTTATTTAAAGTTGAAAATAAAAAATCAAAAAAAAGAAAAGTATGTGTACTTCTTGATGGTAAAGGTATAGCATCAAATGTTTTTTATGAGATTACAAAACAACACTTTAGAAAACAAAACTTTAAAGTTTCTAAATCATGTAATAATAAAATGTATAAAGTGATATTAAGCTATAACGAGCGTTCTAATTATGATGGGATGTTAGAGCAAACGATTAGACATATTAGCTACAACTTAAGTGCAACAAAAGGTTATGAAGATATCTATACTACTGATGATACTAAAAATAGCTTATCTTCATACGCCACAAGCTCACAAATAGCAAAAGAGCTAAGAGGTGACCTAGAGGAGAATATAATGGATATAATAATAGAGATAAAGGATAGTGAATGAGAAGCATAATATTTTTGATATTTGTATTTTATATAATATATACAGTATTTATAAAATCAGATAATGATGAGGTTCAAAAAGAGGAGATAAAAAAAGAGGTTCAAGTTAAAAAAGAGACAAAGCCAGTAGTCAAAGAAGAGCCAAAACCTATAGTTAAACAAGAAAAAGTAGATAAGCCAAAGCCTGTAGTGAAAAAACCATATGTTCAACCAAAATTGAGCTATTTTTCTGGTTCTGTAGAGGGTGATTCTTTGGGGACTATAAATAGGACAAAGTATAACTATCCAACAAATATAGCTGTTTATAATAAATCCTTATATATAGTAGATGAAGCAAATCAAAAAGTAAAAGTTGTATCAAACAACAAAGTAAAAGAGATAATCTTTCATGAGCAAAATAAATTTACAAAAAAGAACAAACCAATATCAATAAAAAAGATATCATCAATTGTTGTAAATAAAAATAATATTATTGTTGCTGATTATTGGAGTAGTCAAATATATAAGTTTAGTAAAGAGGGTACTTTTATATCAAGATATAAATCATCTTCATCAAATAAACTAAACAAACCGCTTGATATAGCAGAACATAACGGTGATATCTATATAGCTGATACACATAATAATAAGATAAAACTATTAGCAGATAATAAAATAATGCCATATAGTGGTAAAGAGAAATATGGTAATTTAGATGGATCTGTGGATATAGCGACTTTTTCAAAACCATCAAAAATATTATCATATAAAAATAAATTGTATGTTTTAGATAGTGGACGAAACAAAGTCAGAATTATCTCTAATAATAGTGTAAAGTCATTGAAAATAAAAGCAAAAACTTTTTGTGTAAAGGGTGATATATTGTATTATTATGATATTGATAAAAAAGCTATATATCAATACAGCTTATCTTCAGGAAAAAACAAAAAAATAATAGAAGATAAAAAAATAGATGCTTTATATGATATGGATATTTATAATAATAATAATATAATTATCACTATTCCAGAAAAACATCTTATTTATCAAGTTAAAATCTAGTTCATTATAATCTTTATTATATTGTGGACCGCATTTGGATGTATGGTTTTTATTAGGTTTTGACTTATTTTATTTAGATGTTGATTATCAAGTAGAGTTGTTAAATATTTTGGATATAACTCTTTTTGAGTTTTTAAAAAACATAGGTCATTATCTAGTAGATACTTAGCGTTGTAGTATTGGTGGTTTGATGCTGCATATGGATATGGTATAAACAAAGTAGGAATCCCTAGTGCTACAAGCTCCCAAAGAGTACTAGCTCCTGATCTGCTTACTGCAAAGTCTGCTTTTTGCATTTTATCTATTAAGTTATTTGAAAAGTCAAATACATCCGCATCTATATTTAGAGTTTTGTATTTTTCTTCTATTGATTTTAGCTCATCTTTTCCTGTTTGGTGTATGATTTTTATCCCTAAGTTATTTAAAGTTGGAGCAACTTCAATTACATACTCATTTATAGCTTTTGCACCTTGACTTCCCCCTAAAAATATAATAGTTTTTATATTTGTTCTTACTCTTTGTTTTGTAAAAAACTCTTCTCTTATTGGATAGTCTTTTACTTTTGAAGTATCTAAATATGAAGAGAATACCTCTTTTGCATACTTTGATGTTAGTTTATTTAGTTTTCCCATAACAGAGTTTTGTTCATGGATATAAAAATCAGTTTTTGTAATAATACTAGCAAAACTAGCACTAGCAGCACTAAATCCACCTACACTAATCACTTTTGAGACTTTGTATTTTTTGATTATTTGAATTGATTTTAAAACAGCTTTTAGAATAAGCCAAAGAGAGTATATCTTGCCAAATAGTTTTTGATTTACAACACCTTGCGTCTTTAAAAAAAATGCTTTGTAAAGGGATGGTTCATTTTCAAACCATTTTTTATCTTGCCCTTTTGTAGAACCTATAAATATAACTTTGTAGCCTTGTGTATTTAGCTCATTTATAAATGCCTTGGCTACACTTAGATGACCACCTGTACCACCACCTGTTACTATTATATACTTATTCATCAAACACTCTTTTTATTATATTTAGAACTATTATAATACATTATTTACTGTAATTTTATTATCTTTTGTTGTGATATATAGTGTAAGTTCATATGCATTTTCATGATCAACCTTTAGATTTAACTCATATTCTCCATCTTTTGATATATCTGGCCATTTATCATAACCAACAATCTCATCTTGATCTTCATATTCATATCCATCAAACATATCTTCTATCTCATCTTTAAAATCACTAATATCACAATCTTTTATTGTTGATAAGTTATTTACTACTTTTTTAATAGTAGTTCTAAAAACTTTTATTTCTTGTTTTTCAAACATATTTATCCTTTGTCATATAAAGCTTTTGCTTTTTTATTTCTAGTTTTTTTTAGCTCCATATCTATATATTTATAGTTTTGTTTATCTATTTTTTTATTTGAAGCTATTGTTATTCTATTTGATTTTTCTGGTTTATATTCATATATATAAAGACCATTTTCCCACATAGAGAGTCTTATGGGTGTGGCTATTGAATATGTCGTAATAATAGCATCTTTACTTAAAGTTTTTTTGATATCAGAAAAATACTCTTTTGTCCAAAGTAGTTTATTAACATCACTACTAAAAGCATCTTGGTATACAATATCTATATTTTTTAAATCTTTTATATATTCTCTTGCATCTGCATTATATATCTCTATTTTTAGTTTTTCATCTTCATAATAATAAGTATTTGATAGTATATCAATTATATTTTTAAATTGTTTAAGTTCAACTGGATATATAAAATTTTTTAGAGAGTCAAGAAGTTTTGTATCAAACTCTGGTGAATAGATATTTAATTTTATATCTAAATTATGTGTTTGAATATATAATAAACTCACAAGTGTATTGTATCCTAGTCCAAAACATATATCCAATATATTTAACTCTTTTTTATCATTATGATATGCAAATGCTGGAATAATATGTTTTTGCAAGGATTCATTTATAGCACCCTCTTTAACACTATGGTAGTGTTGATTAAACAAAGTACTAAAAAGGGTATTTGATCCATCATTGGTAAGAATCAATTCATACCCCACATATGTACTTTTTTTGCCATAATTAGATGAAAATCATCAAAAATATCTATTAAACTAACAGCAGCATAATCAAACTCTTCAAGTAGCTGATATATTACATCGATATTTTTATCTTTTTTTTCTAATATAATAATATATCCAGAATCCCTAATCCCTGTTGATATGATTTTCATATATCTATGTTTATCTTCATGGTCTACTAAACTATCACAGACAATACCATAAAGATAGGTCTCTTTTTTTACTTTTACTTTTAGTTCATTTAGCTTTGTTGTTTTTAGAGTAGTTATCTCCCCATTGTATGGAACAACAAGTTCATTTAAAGCTGTTGTTATATCTGAAGTGTTGTTTTCAAGATTTAAAATAGGTATTTTAGGAACAAAGTCAAAAAGACAAGAGAATTCTTCAATCCCCTTTGTCATCTATATTCCTAGTCTTTTCATCTTTTTTTCACTTAAATAAAGCTTTTTGTTATCCATAATTCCAACGCCTGAGTTTATAATATCGTGTGCTATTTTTTTTGCATCTTTTAGTGAGTGCATTTTGTATGTACCACATTGGTAGATATTAAGTTCTGGAATATCTTTTTTTGATTTTACTTTTAGTACATCTTTCATTGAATTTATCATAGCAGATGCTACTTTCTTTTCACTAGGTTCTCCTAAAACACTCATATAAAATCCAGTTCTACATCCCATAGGGCTACAGTCTATTATCTCAACATTTTTGCTGTTTAGATGTTCTCTTATAAATCCAGCAAATAGGTGTTCTAGTGTATGTATCCCTTTTCCACTCATTTTATCTATATTTGGTCTGTAAAATCTAAGATCAAATACGGTAATAGTATCACCTTTTTTTGAGCTCATTGTTTTTGCTACTCGTACTGCTGGTGCATTCATTTTTGTGTGGTCTACCCTAAAGCTATCTAATAATGGCATTTTTAATCCTTGTAATTTTTTGAAATTATAACATAAAAAAACCTAAGTCATTTAAGACTTAGGTTTTAATCTTTTGTTTTAAGTAAATTTGTTTATTTTAGTTTATCAGCTCTTGGATAAATAAATACAGCTTTTCTTAATACAACTATCTCTTTAGGGTTTTCTTGAGCAAAAGCTTTAAGAGTAACTGTAATAGGTGTATCTTTTGTACTATCATCTACAAGTCTTTCGCTTGTTCGTAACTCAATAACTTTTTTAGCCATTTTACCTTTACTTAGACTAAATGGTCTAAATTTTTTAATCTCGATTTTACCAGCGTATTCCCCAACTACCTCTAGGTCGTATGTATATTTCTCTTTTTGTGTATTTTGGAATAATAATAAAAAGTTGTTTGCAACTACATTGTTATCTTTTATTTTATATAGTTGAGTTGTTTTATTTACATTTAACAACATATACTCTTTTTTTCCACCCATAACAAATAACATACCAACAATAATAACTAAAGCAGCTAGGTACATATATGTTTTACCTCTGAATAGTTTTGTTTTTTTATCGTGTTCTATCTCATTTGTACTTGTCCATTGAACTAGTGATTCTTTTCCTAGTTTACCCATAACTGTTGTACATGCATCAACACACTCTAAACAGTTGATACATTCAAGCTGAGCACCTTTTCTAATATCAATATGAGTAGGACAAACAGTCACACAACTTTGACACGCTGTACATTCATCTGTTTGGGCTAAGTCTTTTGCTTTAAAAACTATTTTTTCACCATTTTCATAGATTTTTCCACCTCGTTTATTACTATAAATAGCTTGAATAGTGTCATCATCATATAAAACTGACTGAACTCTTGAGTATGGACATACATATATACACCAGTTCTCTTTAAGAAATACTACATCCCAAATTAAGAAACCAGCAATACCTAGTACAAAACCTAATAATATAGTGTTATCCATTGGATTTGCCATATATGCAAAAAAATCAGCAGGTGGTACAAAAAACCACATTAAATTTGAAGCTGCAAGAAGAGATAAACATGACCATATCGCAATTGCTATTATTCTTTTTGATGCATTTGATGCTTTTGAATAATCAGGATCTTTTTGTTTGTTTTTGATTCTTCTCATACCTAGAAGTTTACCTTCAATTAAATCTCTGTATATAACTCTAAATACTGTTTGTGGACAGGCCCATCCACAAAATGCTCTACCACCAATAGCAGTAACTGCAAAAATACCCAAAAACATAAACATTAATAAAAATGGCATCATATATAACTCTTGCATATCAAATGCAACACCTACTAAGTGAAGTTGTTTTTTATCAAATGATAATAAAAAGATTTGATTCCCACCAATTTGAATAAATGGTGTAATAATCGCAACTACTGTTGCTACTGCGTATGCCCAATATCTTTTAATACGATAAGGAGATTGTTGTGCTTCTGTACTCATTTTGTATCCTTTTTAATTTATATTAAAATTATATATTATATAAACTTATATTTACCATAAATTTTAGTTAATATAATATGAAATGATTAATATTATAAGTATTTTATAACTAAAGAGCTAATATAATGATTAGTATGAATAAGATAAATTTCAAAATAGATACAAAAAAAAACCTACTTGCATTTAGTGCTGGGGTTGATTCATCTGCACTTTTTTTCCTTTTAATTGAAAAAAAAATACCATTTGATATAGCAATTGTTGATTATGGTCAAAGGGTTCAATCAAAAGATGAAGTTATATATGCAACACAATTAGCACACAAATATAAAAAAAAATGTTTTATTAACAACTATCCAAAAGAGAAAAAATTTAGTGAAAAACTTGCTAGAGATTTTAGGTATGATTTTTTTAAAGATATTATCAAAAAAGATAGATATGATTCTTTGATAACAGCACATCAACTTGATGATAAACTTGAATGGTTTTTGATGCAATTTACAAAAGGTGCAGGGCTTAGTGAATTGTTGAGTTTTGAGCAAATATCATATCAAGATGGATATATTATACATAAACCATTGCTTCAATATACAAAAAAAGATTTATTGTTTTATCTAAATGAAAATAATATAAAATATTTTATTGATCATACAAATAGTGATGAGAAGTATAAAAGAAATTATTTTAGAAATAGATATACAAAAAATTTATTAGAAGATTATACTCAAGGGATAAAAAATAGTTTTGAGTATTTACAGACTGATAAACAATCTTTATTTAAAGATATAGATATAAAAAAAATAGAAAATTTATCAATATATAGCTATAACGATGACTTAAATATCGCTATAAGATTGATAGATAAAGAGCTAAAAAAAAGAGGTTTGATAATATCAAAATCAACTCGTGATGAGATATTAAAACAAAAAGAGATAACTATATCAAATAGAGTTGTTGTTTCTATTATAAAAAACAAAATATATATAGCACCATATGTAGATATAAAAATGGATAAAAAATTTAAAGAAAAATGTCGCAAAGATAATATTCCTAATAATATTAGACCATATTTATATAGTTTGGAGATTAAAAAATAAAATTTAATAGAATAGAATTTCATCTAATCTTAAATAAAACTTATTAGAAGATTAAACTAGCTAAATCCACTTAACCTAAACTAAAATTAAGTATATTTTAATTATAATCGCAAACTTAATTTAAAAAGAAAGGGAATAAATATGAAAAGAACATATCAACCACATAACACACCAAGAAAAAGAACACATGGTTTTAGAACTAGAATGGCTACAAAAAATGGTAGAAAAGTTATCAAAGCTAGAAGAGCTAAAGGTAGAAAAAGATTAGCTGTTTAAGCAAATCTCATAGAATAAACACTCAAAAAGAGTTTAACTATATATATAAAAGCAACAAAAAATGGCATACTGTTAGTTTTGTTGTCTTTTTTCAAAAAAGTGACAAATTAAATGTAGCTTTTGTATCATCAAAAAAAGTTGGAAATGCTGTATTAAGAAATCGCTCAAGAAGAAAACTTCGTGCTTTGGTTCTTGAAAAAGAGGATACACTTATAAATGGAAAATATATTTTTGTAGCTAAGCCAGCATTATTTGAAAGAGATCATAAAACTCTTCAAAAAGATTTTAATTATGCTATTAAAAAACTAGGTTTATCAAAAGGGTAAAAATGAAAAAAATTACAGTTTTTTTAATTGAATTTTATCAAAAATATCTAACAATCTTATCCTTTGGTAGCTGCAGATACCATCCAACATGCTCCTCTTATGCAAAAATACAATTTGAAAACAACAATTTTTTTAAAGCTTTTTTATTTTCAACTTTAAGAATATTAAAATGCAATCCACTTTTTAATGGAGGATTTGATTATCCAAAAGTTAAATGCAAAACAACAAACAAAATAAATCTAAAATTTACAAAGATTAAGATAAAATACTGGAAAGTACCAGTAGAAAATAACTATTGCTTAATTCTAAAACACAATACACTATGGGATAAATAAATGAGTATAACAAACAACACAATGAACAAAGAACAGACACAAAAAAGGATATTGGTAGCTACTTTAATATCTTTTATATTTTTTATAGCATATGATTTTTTGTATTTACAACCAAAACAAGAGTTAGTAGATCAGCAAAATGCAAAAAATGCAACAACAATTGAACAAAAAAATGGTGCAGTAACTACAAACAATGATAATCTAAACCAAGCCCCACAATTAGCACCTGCTACAGCAGATACTAAAAATATGGCTCCAGTTATTACAAACAATGATGGACTTAGTATCATAAGTACAATCACAACAGCTAAAAATATTATTAAAATTGATAGCTTAGGTAGGGTTGCTCAAGTTACACTAACAGATAAACAATATATAGATGAAGAATCAAAAGCGATAGATTTATTTGCCCAAAATCAATTAAGACCCTTAGAGGTTAGATTTGCTGATCCTAAACAAAATGATGAAGCGTTTAAAGCTACTGTTATAGCCTCTGCTAAAACTATAGATGCAAAAACAAAAAGTGTTACATTAACACTTACACAAAAGCTAACAACAACTACACTAACAAAAAATATCACTTTTTATCCTGATGGTCACTATGATATAAAAGTAGATGCAACAAATAAAGCGAACTTTTTTATAACACCAGGTTTTAGACCAGATGTTATTGCTGATATGTATGCTGATCATGGTGCTTTATTGTCTTTGAATGATGGTACATTAAATATAATTGAAGATGAAGATATGGAAAAAGGTGTAGAGCTAATAGGTGTAAATGTAGCATCAGCTTTTGATAGATACTATGCTACTGTTTTATACAACTATGATACTAGTATGGCACTTAGTATTATGAAAGACAAAAACGACTCACCAAATATATTTATACATGCAAAAGATGGTATCAAACTTCATGGTTATATGGGACCAAAAGAGTACAATACACTTACAGCACTTGACTCAAGATTATCAAGTGTTATTGAGTATGGGTGGTTTACTTTTATAGCAAAACCTATGTTTACTATGCTTCAATATATACATGACTATGTAGGAAACTGGGGTTGGACAATTGTAATTGTTACTATTTTAGTAAAACTTGTTTTATTTCCTTTATCTCATAAAGGTATGGTATCTATGAATAGACTAAAAGAGCTTGCTCCTAAAGTAAAAGTTATTCAAGAAAAATATAAAGATGATAAGCAAAAAGCTTCTGCTCATATGATGGAGCTTTATCAAAAAGAGGGTGCCAATCCTATGGGTGGGTGTTTGCCTGTTCTTTTACAAATACCAATATTCTTTGCTATTTATAGAGTATTGTTAAACGCTATTGAGTTAAAAGGTGCCGAGTGGATTTTATGGATTGATGATTTGGCTGTTATGGATCCATTTTATGTATTACCTATCCTTATGGGTGCAACAATGTTTTTACAACAAAAAATTACTCCAAATACTATGACAGACCCAATGCAACAAAAAATGTTCCAATGGTTACCTGTAGTATTTACATTTTTCTTTTTATGGTTCCCAGCAGGACTTACACTATATTGGTTCATAAATAATCTATTTACAGTTGCACAGCAATATTATGTAAACAATATATTTGAAAATGCAAAAGTAGCAAGACATGAAAAGCATGAGGAAGAAAAAAAACATAAAAGTAGTAAAAGATAACCTAAAAAGGATATATGATGCCAAAAAATGAAAAACTTTATAATGCAAAGACATTAGAAGAAGCTTATGAAAAAGCTTCTCTTTCATTGAAGTGTTCACTTGATGATTTGTATACTGAAGTTGTTCAGTATCCAACAAATGGATTTTTTGGTTTATTTTCAAAAGAGGCGATAATAAAAGCCTCTATAAACAAAGATATTAGAAACTCAAAACCACAATATAATCACTCAAAAAATATCAATATTGAACCCTTATCTACAAAGCTAGAATCTTTAAGCAATGAAAAAGAGAAAATAAAAGAGAAAAAAAGTGATATACCTTTAAAGCAAGTAAAAAAAGAGAATATTTTTAATGAATTTTACGACACAAGTGATGATAGTGCTCTTTTAGAAGAAGAGATATTAATAGATGATGAGACAATCTCAATTGAAACAGAGATAAAAGAACAAATAAATATGCTTTTTAAAAACCTATGTTATGAGATAGACGAGATAGAAGTAAAAGTACTAGATAGTGACAATACAGTAAATATTATTTTTTCTGGAGCGGATAGTGCTTTGTTAATTGGGAAAGAGGGCTATAGATACAAATCATTATCTTATATACTATTTAATTGGATAAATGAAAAATACAATATGATGTTAAGACTAGAAGTAGCAGAGTTTTTAAAAAATCAAGAAGAATCTGTACATACTTATTTGGTGCCTGTTATAGAGACTATTAAAAACGATGGATATTTTAAAACAAAAGTACTAGATGGAATCTTAGTCCATATAGCACTTACTAAACTAAGAGATGAATTTCCAGATAAATATGTTGCGGTTAAAAGCAATAGCAAGGGTGAAAAATATATTTTAGTAAATGAATACAGAAATTAATTAGATGATAAATGATGAAACAATAGTTGCAATAGCAACAGCAAATGGAATAGGTTCTATAAGTATAGTTAGATTGAGTGGTTCAAAAGCGTATGAGATAGCTTTAAAAATATCAAAACAAAAGCAACTAAAACAAAGATACGCAACACTTAGTAAACTTTATGATAAAAAAAATGAGCTTATAGATGAAGCACTTCTAATATACTTTAAAAATCCGCACTCATTTACAGGTGAAGATATAGTTGAATTTCAATCACATGGTGGAATAACAATATCAAATTTAGTACTTCAAAGTTGTATCGATAATGGTGCAAGAGTCGCAATGCCAGGTGAGTTTTCAAAAAGAGCTTTTCTAAATAATAAAATAGACTTAACTCAAGCACAAGCTATAAGTAAAATGATAGAAGCTAGAAGTGAAGATGCAGTTAAGTTATTGGCACGACAATTAAAAGGTGAATTAAAAGAGTTTGTTGAAGATATAAGAGAAGATTTACTTTTTATGTTGGCTTATACCGAGGTAAATATTGATTATGCAGAGGAAGACTTACCTTTGGATATCTATACACAGATTGAAATAAAATTAGACAAAATAATACTCAAGCTTACAAACGCTCTTGAATCAAGTAAAAGAAGAGAGGGTATGATTGAGGGCTTTAAGCTAGCTATTATAGGTAAGCCAAATGTTGGAAAGTCAAGCTTATTAAATAAACTATTAAATTATAATAGAGCAATAGTGAGTGATATAGCAGGAACTACAAGAGATACAATAGAAGAGAGTGTAAAAATAGGGACTCATATCATAAAAATTGTAGACACAGCAGGTATTAGAGATGCTTCTGATGAGATAGAAAAAATAGGTATTGAAAAATCAATACAAGCAGTAGAAGAATCTGATATTGTTGTAGCTTTATTTGATAAAAGTAGAAAATTTGATAATGAAGATGAAAAAATATTATCAATACTTAAGCAATCAAAAAAAGAAAAAATAATACTAATCACAAAAAATGATTTAGATAAACAAATAGATTTGGATTTTATCAAAGACGATATGATCTCTTTAAATACAAAAGATGATATAACACCTTTTATTGATAAGATAGAGACTATTTTAAATCAAAATAGCTCAAGTGATGATATAACACTAGTATCAAAAAATCAAATAAGTGAAGTCCAAAGTGGATTAAATCATATAATAAATGCTAAATCACCTTTACAAACAGGTGAATTAGAGTTTTTTGCATTTCATATAAATGAGACATTAACTCATATCTCAAATATAACAAGACCATATGAGCATACACAGATGTTAGATGTTATGTTTGGTGAATTTTGTTTAGGTAAATAGATGTTTAGACAATCTCAAGTGTTGGAGTTTTTAGAAGAGGATAAAACTTGTTCATATTTTGATGATAAGTTGTGTGATATTAGATATAAATATATGGAAAACTGCTCAACTAGCGAACAACTCAAAATGTTAGAGCGTGGTTGGAGAAGATTTGGGAATATGCATTTTGTACCTGAGTGTAAAGACTGTGATGAGTGTAAAACTATTAGAATTGATGTTGAAAAATTTAAATTTAGTAAATCAGAAAAAAGAATTTTTAATAAAAATAAAAAAACGAATATATATGTTCAGAAGCCAAGTGTATCAATTGATCATCTAAATCTTTTTAATAAATATCATAAAGTGATGGAAGATAAAAAACAATGGGCAAAAAATGAGATAGATGCAGATGAGTACTATAACTCTTATGTAAATGGTGCACACAACTTTGGAAAAGAGCTTTTGTATTTTGTTGATGATAAATTAGTAGCAGTTGCTTTAAGTGATATTATGAGTGGTGGTATATCGGCTGTTTATTGTTATTATGATCACGATTATGAATATCTATCTTTGGGAAAATTTTCAATATTAGCACAAATTAGTATTGCTAAACAAAATAAAATACCTTATCTTTATTTGGGGTATTGGATAGAAGATCATTTTAGTATGGGATACAAAGAGCAGTATAAGCCTTTTGAGATTTTGGTAAATAGACCAACACTAACAGAAGATACAGTATGGAGAGATTATGAGTGATGATATTCAAAACAGTGATGAACAAGTAGAAAATGAAGAGCTTGTAGATCCCAGAGATATAAAAAAAGATGAAGTTTTTGTAGAATTAAAAAATGCACTTATTGATGAGAAAAGACTTTTGGGTAGATTTATAGATTTTAATAGTCAGTATACATATTTTGAATATGATGAGATGGGCATAAATATGGAAGAGGCTGATGAGGTTTTGGTAAGAGCTAATAAAATAAGAGATAAGCTTTTATTAAATATAGAACAAAAACTTCTTTATATTTTTGAAAATGTAGAATCAAATACAATCACAAATATAATCACTTTAAAACTAGATACAAAAGAGTATCAATACAATGTAATAATTGAAGTTTTAAATGATGGTTTAAATTTAGAGATAGTTTAACATTGGATTGAGAGAAGTTATCGCTAGTTAAATCTTATTAGAAGATTGTACTAGTTTGTAACTAATGAAATAAAAATGTAATGTTTTTAATGATAGACTATATTTTTTTAATATAGGATAAAAAATGAAAACAAATATAATTTCTAATAAAACTTTAATACTAAGAATAGTGTTTGCTATTGTTGCTGTGAGTTTAGTAACTTTAGTAATATCAACAGAATATCTTAAAAAAACAGCAATCAATACCCTAGCAAGTGATGATGCAAAAAAAACAGCGCAACTTGTATTTGAAACAATGAACACAAGAATGCAAGAGGGGTGGACTAAAACAGATCTTGATAAGATTATAGATAGATTAGAATATATACGAAATGGTATGCGTATATCATCATATAGAAGTAAAGAGGTTGAAGATATATTTGGTGTGGTACCAAGAGATAAAAAGATAGTTGAAAATGACCCTTTGATACAAAAAGCTATGAATGGTGAAGAGGTGTTTTTAGTAGATGAAGAGACAGGGATAGTTCGTTTTTTATACCCTATGAAAACTGATGAAAACTGTTTGATATGTCATAGTAATACAAAGATGGGAAATGTAAATGGTGTATTAGATATTAGTTTTCCACATAGTGATATAAAAATCTCTTTAGATTCAATGTCAATGTATATAATAACTTTTTTTATAATATTTATTTTAATATTTTTTTATATCTTTTTTCTACTTATCAATAAAAAGATGGTAAACCCAATAGTACAATTAACAAATGAGATACAAGATATAGAAAAAAGCAAAGATATCTCACAAAAAGTAATAATAAATACAAATATTGAAGAGTTAATAATCCTTCAAAATAGTTTTAATAATTTACTTGAAACTATTAAATATTATTATGCAAAAATGATAAAAAAAATATACACAGATGAATTAACATCACTTCCAAATTTAGCAAAACTACAACAAGACCTTGAAAATATTGATTTAAATAGTAGTCTAATCATAATTGATATTAAGTCATTTGGTAAAATCAATAGAGTATATGGTATAAAAGTTGCTGATATATTACTACAACAGTTTAGTGAAATAACAAAAAGAATTTTACAAAAAAATGGAAAACTTTATAGATTGTATGGTGATGAGTTTGCAATAATTTATAATACCAAAGTAACAAATGATAATATATTGTATTATATAAATAAACTAAAAGAGCATAAGTTTAATTATAAAGATATTGAATTTTTGATTGATGTGACTGTTGGGTATGTAGATACTCAAGATGGAAATATACTAGAAAATGGAAATATTGCACTAAAATCAGCAAAACAGATGCATAAAAGTATTATGAGATACGATGAATCCCTTGCTATTAAAGATGAAGATAACAATCATATGGTATGGTTAAAGAATTTAACTGATGCACTAAATGAGGATAGGCTTGTTCCATATTTTATGCCAATGAAAAACACAAAAACAAATAAAATAGATAAATATGAAACACTAGTAAGAATAGAGCAGATAAATGGTGATATAGTAACTCCAGATAAGTTTCTTGATGTTGCTGTTGCTAGTGGGCTTTATCCATTAGTCACACAAACAATGATTAAAAAAACATTTAACTATTTTAAAGATATTAGTGATATTAAATTTTCATTAAATGTGTCATTAAGTGATATAACAAATGAAGAAACAACAAGTTTGCTTTTTAAATCTCTAAATGAATATAAAAATAGTCAAAATGTTGTTATTGAATTACTTGAAACAGAAGAGATATCAGATTTTGTTTTATTAAATAATTTTATTAATAATGTTAAAAAATATGGTGCAAAAGTGGCAATTGATGATTTTGGTAGTGGATATTCCAATTTTAATTATATATTAAAACTGGATGTTGATATAATAAAGCTAGATAGTTCATTGGTGGAAAATATATTTACAGATCAAAATGCTGCTGTTGTTGTTTCTAATGTTGTTAATGTATTAAAAGAGTTAGGATTAACAGTAGTAGCTGAAAAAGTGGCAACAAAAGAGATAGAAAAAATATTAACTATACACGAGGTGGATTATTTACAAGGTTTTTACATAGGTAAACCTAAATCAAATTTATTAAAAGGGTAGCAATGGATTTAATAAAAGATATAATATTGAAAGATGATATATCAATAGATATAAAGTGTAGTATAGCAGAAGCCTTGAAAATGATGGAAAAAAATCATCAAGGTGTAGTTGTTGTTTTGTCAAATGGACTACCAGCTAGCATACTTACAGAAAGAGATCTCCTAAGACTTATAGAGCAGGAGATAGAGCTTTCAGATAAAATAGAAACAATTTTAAGATTTAATCATCTTATCACAACCAATATGCAAAGAACAATTGAGTATGCTCTACATGTATTGATTGATAACAATATAAGAAGATTGATAGTTGTAGATGATAACAATCGATTTCAAGGTATAGTCACACAAGATATTTTAATAAAACATCTTGAAGATGATACATTTAAAACAAGTTTATTAGTATCAGATTTTTTAAGAGATAAGCCTAGTATAGTTACATTAAATCAAACAGATTCAATAAAAGATGCTTTTTCTATTATGAATAAAAATAATATTGGCTCTATAATAGCATTGGATGAGCAGGGAAAAGCAGTAGGTATTTTAACAGAAAGAGATACCATAAAAATAATGAATAATAAAAACAATCTATCTGCTCCTATAAAAAATGTTATGAGTTTTCCAATCATAACTATTCAAGAGGATGAAAAAGTCAAAGATGTAGTGCACTTTATGGATAAAAACAATATACGAAGAGTGGTTGTTTTAGATAAAAGCACACAAGAACCATCAACAATAATATCACTAAGAGATATAGCTCACAATCTAAAAGGTAATTATGGAAAAATACTTGAATCAAAACTTAAAAATGTAAAACATACATTAAACTATATAGGTGAATCTATTTTAGAAGTATATGAAGATAATTCCGAATTAATAATACATTGGGCAAATGATGTAGCTATTAAAAACTTTGGAAATATTATTGATCATAATATTTTAAAACTAATAGATCAATCTATTTGGAGTCAAATATATGAAAATATTAAAAAAACAGGTGAATGCAATAAACTTAAGATACAGATAAAAGATAAATTTTATGAGCTTTTATGTTCTCAACACTATTTAGACAACAAAGAGACATTGTTGTTATTGTTAAGAGATATTTCAGATTTTGAATATGCAGTTATAGATGCAAATAAACGAAGTGAAGATTTCTACAAAGAGTTACAGATACTTCAAGGGGTGATAGATCAACAGTCAAATATAGTGATTGTAACAGATGGAGAGGAGATAATATCTGCAAATCAAAGTTTATATAGCTTTTTTAATGTAAAAAACATTGAAGATTTTGTTGATACTCATAAAAATATCTCAAATACATTTATTAAACATATTAATTTTTTTAGTATTGATGATCATGAGGATGAAAACTGGATAGAAAATATTTTAAAATTAAATCAAAAAGATAGGATAGTATCTATTTTGGATTTAAATACATTTGAACCAAAAGCATTTACCGTGCAAGCAAACCCATTAAAAGCTGATGAGACTAATTATGCAGTTACACTTACTGATATCACTGATATTAAACTAGAATCTCAACAATACCACTATCACGCGACACATGATGCATTAACTCAAATATACAATAGATCATACTATTTTGAAAAAATATCAAATAGTATAGCTCAATCAAAAAGATATAATACGAGTTTTTGTGTGATATTATTTGATATTGATCATTTCAAAAGATTTAATGACACTTATGGTCATCTAAAAGGTGATGAGGTACTAGTGAAGGTGAGTTCGGTTGTTCATTCTCATGTAAGAGCATCTGATACATTTGCAAGATGGGGTGGCGAAGAGTTTATTATTTTGCTAGAAGAGACTGGATTATCAAAAGCTGAACTAATAGCTGAACATTTTAGAAAAATAATTGAAGGTATAGATTTGGATGGATTGCCAACAATAACATGTAGCTTTGGTGTGACTCAATATAAAGAGGATGATACAGATAACTGTTTGTTAAAACGAGCGGATGATGCACTTTATCAAGCAAAAGAAGCTGGGCGAAATGTTGTGGTAGCAGTTTAGATGAAATTCTCATTTGTTACACTTTTTCCAAATTTAATCAAGCCCTATTTTGATGACTCAATACTAAAAAAAGCAGTTGAAAATAATTTTATAGAGTATAAGTTTTATAATCCAAGAGACTATACAACTAACAAGCATAAAAAAGTTGATGATACTCTTTGTGGAGGTGGAGCAGGGCAACTTATATTTGCTCAGCCTCTTTTTGATTTATTAGATGAGATAAAAGATACAAACGATGAAGCTTATATCATATTTCCTTTAGCAGCTGCTAAACCATTTAATCAAAATGATGCAAAAAGATTGGCAAAGAAAAAACATATAGTCATAGTAAGTGGAAGATATGAAGGTATAGATGAAAGGGTGATAGAGACTTATGCAAATGAGGTATTTAGTATAGGTGATTATATCCTCACAGGTGGTGAGCTGCCATCTTTGGTTATAGCTGATAGTATTAGTAGAAATATAGAAGGTGTTTTAGGAAATAAAGAGTCATTAGATGAAGAAAGCTACAATGATATTTATACAAAAGAGACACTTTTAGAGGCGCCATCTTTTACAAAACCTGTTAATTTTAATGGTTTAGATGTTCCATCAGAATTCTTAAAGGGAAATCACGGTAAAATACGCGGCTTAAAACAAAAACTGTCTGTATGCAAAACTAAGTATTACAGACCATAAATGGGGCACTTTAGTATTTTGTATTATACCCCCGATACAAGGAAAAGAAATGAAAAATAAATACATTGCTGCTTTTGAAGCTGCACAAGTTGAATCTAAAGAGATTCCTCAATTTAGAGCTGGTGATACTTTAAGATTAGGTGTTGAGATTAAAGAGGGTGCTAAAACTAGAATCCAGAACTTTGAAGGTGTTGTTATTGCACTAAAAGGTGAAGGTGTATCAAATACTTTTACAATTAGAAAAATTGGTGCAAATAGTGTTGGTGTTGAAAGAATTTTCCCATTATATTCTGATAGTTTAAAAACTATTGAAGTATTAAGAAGAGGTGATGTAAGAAGAGCTAAACTTCACTACCTAAGAGGACTTAAAGGTAAAGCAGCAAAAATTAAAGAGCTTAGAAAATAATCTAAACTATTTATATTATAAAAAGGTGTATCATTTGATACACCTTTTTTATTTAACCCAAGTCATAAACTTGTACAATTCCAGATAACTCTTGATATTGATTTACAACAATTAGTGAATTTATCTTTTTATTGCTCATTATTTCACTAGCAGTTACTAGTTTTTCAGATAGTAAAATAGTTTTTGGTTCTTTGCTCATTATATCATCTGCTATCAATCTAAAAAAATCACTCTCGTTTGTTTCCATAGATCGTCTTATATCGCCATCTGTTATGATTCCTAAGATTTTATTTTTTTCAACAACTACTACTAATCCACACTTACCATTTGTAATATGATGAATAATCTCTTTTATATTAGTGTCTTTAGAGCAAATAGGAAGATTGTCTTTTTTCATAACATTTTCAACGGTTGTAAGAAGTCTTCTACCTAAGCTACCACCAGGATGAAATTTTGCAAAGTTTTCATCCTTGAAATCTCTAGCTTTCATAAGTGCAACAGCTATAGCATCACCCATCACAAGAGTAGCAGTCGTTGAGCTCATTGGAGCTAATTGTAAGGGGCAAGCTTCTTTCTCTATAGAGATATTTAAATGAAAGTTTGTATTTTTTGCTAAAGTTGATGTAGGATTACCACTCATAGAGATGGTGATATTATCTTGAGATTTTAAAAATGGTATTAGTTTTAGTACTTCATCCGTCTCTCCAGAGTTTGAAAGTAGAAGTACTATATCCTCTTTTTCTATCATCCCTAAGTCTCCATGATAAGCTTCACCTGGATGTAAAAAAAAGCTTGGTGTTCCTGTACTTGCCAATGTCGCGGCTATTTTTTTACCTATTATTCCTGATTTTCCCATACCAGATATTATAAACTTTCCTTTTGAGTTTAAAATTGCATCTATACTATTCTCAAAATCATCTGTGATGAGTTTGGATAGATTTAAAATCTCTTTTGATTCTATTTCAAATACCTCTTTTGCTATATCTTTTATATTCAATTTATATCCTTTGTTTATTATTTTATCCAATACCAAATTAAAACTTATTAGTGAATTGAACTATTACAATTTGATTAAAATTCCACTATAATCCTCTATTAAGTTTTAATTAAGATTAAGAAAGAAATTACGCGTGATTTGATGAGCTATAGCAATATACTGACTAATTTTTCTTTTGAAAATAGATAAAAAGTCGTTAATTACCAGTGCTATTTCCTTTAATCTTAAATAAAACTTATTAGATGATTAAGTTATTTAAATTCATTAAATTTATGTTTATATCTATCTATCATAGTTATATTTCCTATGATTCCACCTTGATGAATATATAAATACTCTATATTTTTATCTATATTTCTCAATAGAGTATTCCATCCTATTGGATCATACAATAGGTCAAACTCTATGGAAGTTTTATCTTTTATCTCTTTGTATATCATATAATTTTCTTTATATAGTTTTCCAAAATGATATTTTTTTATTGGATTGATAATCGTTGGATGATTGTTTTTATTATCATCAAGTTGATAAAACTGTTTTTCTAAATATAAGGCATCCCCTACACAAGGTGTAGTAAGAACTTTTATATCTAAATATTTTTGCAAAAAAAGAGCAGTCGTTCCTGTACCACTAGGTAAAAAAACATTTAAATTTTTTATATTATATTTTGATTGAAATTTTTTTATCTCATTGGCTAATATTTTTATACCATATGCTGCTTCTTTGACTGCACCACCTTCACTAATAAATAGAGTTTTAGAATCTATTGAGATGTTTTTTTTATCAAAGTTTTCATCTTTTATTATATTCATACCATTTTCTAAAGCATATTTATAGTTGCCATTTGGGTTTTGTTCTAAAAAAGATGGAATATGATTTGTATAGTAAATAAACTTCCAGTTTTTTATTTTTGCTAATACAGATAGACTATACATCGCATTTGATTGATTTGAGCCATGACTTATGAGTGTTGTTATATGTTTGTAATCTTTATCTAAAAAATAGTGGAGTTTTCTAGCTTTGTTACCTGAAAACTCTTTGTTTAGAAGATCATCTCTTTTGATATAAATACTATTGCCATTAAAATCTATTTTTTCTATTGGGGAATCATTTAGTTTAATCATTTTGTTTACCATCTAATAACTTATTGATAATCTTACCTTGAATAAAAGCAAATAATAAAATATATAAGCTAATAACAATAGTAAAACTCATACCAAAGATACCAATCATAAATGGTAACATAGGTATTTTTATAGCACGAGAATAAAAAAACACAATTAAAAGCTCATCTTTTAGACCATGCTTCCTTAGCTCACTAATTGTTCCATACCAAGCATACATTGGACCATGGCTTACTATTCCACCAATCATAGCATATAAAACACCTTTAAATCCACTATCTTCCCCTAAGTGTTTGACAATCATTTTTGGCTTAATAAAATAATTAATCAAAGCAGTAACGATAATAATAAAAACAAATATAGGGATTAATTGATAAAAGATAGTTTGAAATTTATTTATAATAATACCAATATTCTCTTTATCAAAAAAGAAAAGTAAAATATATACAAAAATTATTGTATATAAAAATTTCAAGCCTTTAAAATATATTTTATTTTTCATTATTTTAAAATACCCAATGTAATAATAGTCAAAAAAGAGATTATCATCGTACTAAGCAGTGTTAAAATATTTTTATAAACTGTAAATTTAATTCCAAATACACTAGCTTCAGCAGGAAGCTGAACAATACCCAAGGTCACCCATGCCAATATAAAAGCGGTAATTGCATACA
Source organism: Campylobacterota bacterium (assembly GCA_034660335.1). Classification (GTDB taxonomy): domain Bacteria; phylum Campylobacterota; class Campylobacteria; order Campylobacterales; family Arcobacteraceae; genus JAIOSF01. The sequence continues at coordinate 2,266 of JAYEJC010000133.1, read as the reverse complement.
AAGATACCCCCTCATTTAGTAAACCTTCTGCTATTACATAACTCATAGCTGGATTTCCAGATGATATTGAGCCTACAAAAGTACCTATTGAGATATCAGATATAGTGTTGTATCCAAATAGTTTTGATAGCATCTCAGGTGTGGTGTAGACTTGAAGAATCGATATCAATCCTACAACACCCAAAAGCATAGGTAGTATAGATGCAAAACTATTTATAGATTTCAAAATAGCCTGATTTGCACTGATATCTTTTTTATTTTTATTTTTCATTATAAAATATTATACATATAATCCACCGTTTACTTTTAAAATCTCACCAGTTATATAACTAGAGTGATCACTTAAAAGAAATGCAACAGCATCAGCTACCTCTTTTGCTTCACCAAATCTACCAAGTGGTATGTTTTTTTCATAGTTCTCTTTTACTTCTTGTTTTAATTCATCTGTCATATCAGTTCTTATAAATCCAGGTGTTACAGCATTAAATCTAATAGCTCTAGGGGATCCCTCTTTTGCAAATGCTTTTGTCATAGTATTTACTCCACCTTTAGAAGCAGCATAGTTTGTTTGACCTGGATTTCCCATCTCACCAACTATTGAAGAGATATTTACTACTGATCCAAATTTCTTTTTAGACATAGCTTTTAGTGCATCTCTACACCCAATAAAAGTTGATTTTAGATTTGCATTTATTACATCATCAAAATCATCAACACTCATTCTAATAGCAAGTTTATCTTTTGTGATACCTGCATTGTTTACAAGATAGCTTAATGCACCATCAGCATCAACTATTGTTTTGATCATATCTTTCCAATCAGCTTCAATTGAAACATCACCTTTAATAACAGCAGCAGTTCCACCAGCTGATTCAATAGCCTCTTTTACGCCATCAGCTAGTTCTGGTTTACTTCTATAATTTATCCAAATTTTAAGACCATAAGATGCTAACTCTTTTGCTACTTCAGCTCCAATACCTTTGCTAGCCCCTGTTATTAATACATTTGTTCCTGTGAATTTCATATTTTCCCCTTCTTATTTAATCGATATATCTTTTTGTGATGTTATTATAGCATTCTATTCTTCTATCTCGTAAAAAAGGCCACCATCTTCGCACATTTTCTCCTCTTTTTAGATCAATATCGCTATAAACTATCTCTTCATTTTGATGATTTGCATGAGCTATAAACTCCCCTTGCGGTCCAAATACAAAAGAGTTGCCCCAAAAATTTGTCCCTTTTAGTACAAAGCTATCATCTTTTTCAAAACCAACTCTATTAACTGTGATGATTGGAATTGCATTTGCAACTGCGTGACCTCTTTGAACTGCTATCCAAGCTTCAAGTTGTCTTTGTTTTTCATCAGCACTATCATCATCAAACCAGCCAATTGCAGTAGGATATATAAGTATATCAGCTCCTGCTAAACTCATAAGTCTAGCAGCTTCAGGATACCACTGATCCCAACAAATAAGTACACCTAGTTTTCCTACACTTGTTTGAATAGGTTCAAAGCCTAAATCACCAGGGGTAAAATAAAATTTTTCATAAAACCCAGGGTCATCAGGTATATGCATTTTTCTATATTTTCCAGCTATTGTGCCATCTTTTTCAAAGACTACTGCTGTGTTATGATATAGACCTGCTGCTCTTTTTTCAAAAAGTGATGTGACCAATACTACACTGTTTTGTACAGCTACATCTGCCCAAAATTTAATATCCTCTTCCCATGAGTTAGCTAGATCAAATCTATCTACATTTTCATTTTGACAAAAATAGTGTGTTTGGTGAAGCTCTTGTAAGATAATAAGTTCGGCTCCATTTTTTGAAGCTTCACTTATCATTGAGCATGTGACCTTTAAAGTCTCTTTTTTTGTATGATGATATTTTTGTTGTATGAGTGCAGTTTTTAACATATAATCTCCTCTTTTAAAAGGAAATTATACAGTAGTTTTATAAAAGTAATATCAAATCAGAAAGAAAGACTTATCTATTTTGTGGTCGATTGTTTCCCATATTTTCAGGCTTACAAGCGAAATAGTTCCCATCTGGTGTATCTTCACAAGTACCCTCTACAGTATCGCCTCTTGGACTCTGCATTGTACAACTATCTCCTGAGCTTTTATTCTCACAAATAGTTATCGCCTCTTGAGGTGGTTCTCTCATCTCTCTACCTTGACCACCACCTTGTGGCCCCATAGCTAAAGCGTATGTTGTAAATAGTAATGCTAATATTGACTTTTTCATAAATTTCCTTAAGTTTTTT
>JAYEJC010000132.1:0-5172 GCA_034660335.1 Campylobacterota bacterium | reverse complement strand
AAACCATACATGGAACTAAATTGAATAAGTTAGGATTAGTATTCGCAGGTGGTGGCGGAAAAGGTGCTTATGAGATAGGTGTATGGAAAGCACTCAAAGAGTATGGCATCGATAAAAATATTAGTGCTGTTAGTGGCACTAGTGTTGGTGGGCTAAATGGGGCTTTATTTGCAAAAGGAGATTTTGAACAAGGTGTAAAAGTATGGGAGAAGATGAGTCCTGATAAGATTTTACAAGTTGATGTAAAATCGATTATATCTGCCATAGGAAAACTAAATCCACCTACTAGAATTATGTCAATAATTGCTGATAAACTTGGTATTCTTGAAAGCAAAGGTATATTTAACCAAGAAGGTTTAGAATCTATTATACGAGACTCTCTAAAAGATGGAGACCTAAAAGATAAAATGCCTTTTTATATCTGTGCAACAGATGTTAGTTCTACACTTAACTGGAAACCTTTATATAAGAAGTTAAATGATTTAGATTTCGAAGATATAGTTCAATATTTATTGGCAACTTCTGCTATACCTGTAGCATTTCCTACTACAATAGTGGAGGATATAGAATTATTAGATGGTTTTTTAACTGATAACACACCTATAAAACCTCTTGTAGAGATAGAAAAATGTGATAAGATAATAGTTGTAATGCTTGGTAGAAGCGAAACAATGACTGAAGAAAAATTAAAATATCCAAATGTAAACTTTTGGGAGATAGTACCAACTGGTGATACAAAAGAGGAGATAGGAAGTCTTGATTTTAAAGGTTTAACTGCTAATTCTCTTATTGATATGGGATATAGTGACACTATAAAAACACTTAAAAACCTATATGAATTTATGTTGATTGAGCAAGAGTATATTCAAAAAAGTGAAGTTTTAAGAGTTCAAGATGATGGTTTTAAAAAGCAAATCTCAAACAATTCATTATTGAGAGCACAATATAAACAGCTTCAAAATCAACATAATGATATGAGTTCGTTACAGTATCTGATTTATCATCCAAAATCAAAAAAAGAGTTAATCGCTAAAGTAGAAGATAACTCAACTACACTAGATAATATAAATCAAGAGTTAGAATCATGTTTAGATAAATCGGAGATGGAACTTATAGATACAAATCTTGATAAAGTTTTAGAGGATATGGGAGACAACTCTAAAGAGATATCAAAGTTTGCTTTTGATGCTGTAACCTCTTTGGCTTCAACAACAGGTAAAATAGATTATCAGATAAATCAAGGGAAATTTTCACGATTTATGGGGAGTATTACAGGTACTGACCATAAACTTCAAGGAGATATAAATCATAGCTTTTCAAGATCAATCTATACAAATACACAAATGATAAAAAAATTAGCCCAAAGAAATAATCTAACTTTAGACATGTGTATATCTTTAGGAAATAAAGTAAATTATTTAGCCCAAAATCAAAATCAACTGCAACAACAAAACAACGAACAGTTTAAGATGATAGGTGATTTAAGAGGTGCTATATTTACACTTGCAGATGTTACAAGAATTGCTATAGAAAAAAATACAAATAGAATCGAAAAACTAGAATATGGTCAAGAGTTATTAAACTGGAGTCATCATCTCCAAAATTCTATCAAAGGTCTTAATCCATATGAAAGTATAGTAAAGATAGTCCTTGGATACCATGCTATAGTTGAAAACTCTAATAAAGATAGTGCCAATAGCTTTTTATACTCTGCACTTGTGAATGTTGGACTTGATGATATTTTAGTAAATTCTAGTGGATTTATAGAGTATGTTATTGATAATCATACGCAATTTAAAGATTCAAAGTTTTTACCATTGCCACAAGCTTATGAACCGTATGCTCCAGTATTTGCATCTGTTAGCAAGGTATATGAAAAAAATGGAGATGCAGAGTTTGATGAAATAGTTTCACATTTGGAGGATAGCTATAACATCAATCTTGATGTAGATATTAAAGGTGTGGATTTTGCTTTTGAGTTATTAACTGGATTTAAGATAAGTGGTGAAATGAAAAACGCTCTTAAATTATCAAAAACAAAGATGATAAACAAACTTGATAGTATATACAATATTTTAAAAGATGACAATATAAGTATATTTAACAAAGATATACAAACTCTAAAACATAAAATAGATAGCTTCAAAGTGGTAGTTCCAGTTATAGGAAAATTTAGTTCAGGGAAAAGTAAGCTTTTAAATACTTATTTAACTACAACTGAAAAGCTTTTTGAGGTAGATACAAATCCAACAACAGCAATAGCAAGTGAGATATTATATGGTGAAAATAATATTGTTAAACTATATGATAAAGATGATAAAATAATAGAAGTCTCATTAGAGAATATAAAAAATATAGATACTAAAGATATTGTATATTTGAAATATCTTTTAAACTATCCTAAACTTAAAAATAGAGAAGATTTAGTTCTGGTTGATATGCCTGGATTTGAAAGTTCAAATCTAAATCATAACAATGCTATAAATCAATATTTTAACAAAGGCAATCATTACATACTTGCACTTAACTGTGAAACTGCAAATGATAACTCTATACTAAAACATATAAAAGAGATACTCTCTTATGGTGCTAAATTTTCTGTCGTTATCACAAAAACAGATAAAAAATTACCAAAAGATATAGATGAAATAGTAAAAGTTGTACGACAAAACATATCAAAAAAATATCCAAATGAAAACTTTTTTATTGGTACTACAAGTTCTTTTGACAATGAGATTAAAGATTTTGAAAAGATTATTGATGAGATTTATGAAAACTCACCAAGCATTTTTCATGAAATATTTACAAAAGAGTTTGATATTTTAGTTAAAGAGATTAAAAGATATTATGAAAAATTATTAAATGCACCAAATAATTTAGTAGAATTTGATAAAAAAATACTCTCTGATAGGAAACTCTTTGATGATGAAGTTTCAAAATTAAATACAAAAATCAAGGAGATTAAATTTAAGATTGTTTCGGATGGAGCAATAACTTTAAATAGTAAAATACAAAATGTTTTAAATGCAAATATATCAGCACTTGTAAGTTCTGCCAAAAACAATAGTCTACCTAATACCATCACAGAACTCTTAAGACCATCTATAAATAGTATCTTTAAAAAAATCACCAAAGATAGCTTAGAAGCGATAGAAAATGAATCACTTAATATATCTAATGAGATTAACATATCATTATCAAATATTAGTATTGATACAGAACTATCAATTTTTGAATCTATTAAAAACTTTTTCTTTAATACACAAGAAAAAGAGATACGAGGTGAAATTAGAGATAGTGTTATACCAACTGTTATAAATGATATGAGTTCTAATATCGCAATAGAACTAGAAACACTATGTGAAACTATTAAAAAATTAGTTGATGAAAAAATTGAAGATAAAAAAGAGAAAAATCAAAAGCTAGAGCAAGAGATAAAAGAGCAGATAATACTTAAAACTAAAGATTTTAAGAAGCTACAAAGTAAACATAAGCAATCATTAGAGAAAATAGAAAAAGGGGTTTCAAGTGAATCTAAAAGATAAAGCAAAAAAAGTAAAAATAGTAGAAGAAAATAATATATATTTAGCAGAAGCAAACAAAGGCTTAGAGCTTTGCTCAAACATAATATCAATAGGTACAGTAGATTTTAAAAATGGTTTAGATGTGATAGATAATATTCTTAGTAAATTTATAGAGATATCGCAAAGTGATAGCAACACGACAGGTGTTGAAACATATACTCAACTGTTAGCCTTGAAAGATGATATTATAAATATATTAAATTTCCCAAAATTAGAAAACCACTATACAGTTGCTGTTGGTGGTGGTTTCAGTTCAGGAAAATCTACTTTTTTTAATAAGATTTTAGGTTTAAAAGATGTATTGCCTACAGATACAAACCCTACAACTTCAATATCCTCTTATATAACTAAAGGAGTTAAGGATAAATTTTTAGCCCTAAATAATTATAATAATATTATCTCCCTAGACAAAGAAGCTATTCAAGCTATATCGCACGCTTTTAAAAAGCAATATGATGTTTCTTTTAGTCATATTTTAAAGCTTATATCTATAGAGCAAAAAGATTTAAAATATGACAATTTAGTCTTTTTGGACACCCCTGGATATTCTAAATCTGATAGTATGGATAAAGATAATAATACTGATGAAAATATTGCAAGAGACCATTTAAGAACTACAGATTTTCTGATATGGCTTGTTGATTGTCAGACACCTATATCAAGTACTGATATGCAGTTTATAAAAACATTAGATTTAAAACATCCTATATTGGTTGTATTAAATAAAGCAGACAAAAAACTTGAAAAGGATGTAAAAGCATTGGTTGAAAAAACAAAAGAAAATCTAATAAAGAAAAAGATACCTTTTGTAGATGTGATAGGATATTCATCTTCTAAAGATATAGAATACTCACCTAGTAAAGATGTAATTCAAACATATTTAAAAACAATTTCATCTAAATCAATAGGAACTAAAATATTAAATAGAGCTACAGATATATTCAATAAATACATAAACTATTATGATTCTCAACTGTTTGAATACAGAACAACAAGAGGTGTTTTAAATGAGATGATTATGAAAGATGCTATTAATGAAGAGTACTTAGATGAGATAACAACACTATCAAGCAAGAGAATAAAACAGATAAAACATATAGAAAATTCAAAAAAATCAGTTTTAGAACTCCGTACAAATTTAGATAATATAATCACTAAACTATTAAAAGAAAACAATATAAATGTAAAAGAGTTTAAGAGTGAATTTGTATTTGATAAAATTATATATGATGATATAAAAACTACAAAAACATCAGCAGAAACTTTTAGATTTCCTGCCAATATCCAAATAAAAGACACTAGTGATCTATTAAAATTTAAAGATTTAAATTCAATTGAAGCAAAAGTACATAAAATAAGCTCAATTGGTGTCTTTATTAAAATATCAGGAATAAATGGGGACTTGATGATATCAAAAAGTAAGATTTTGAAAATAAGTGGACTATCAAATATAGATGAGATATTTCAACTTGATGATAAAGTAATTGTTCATATTACAGATAATAAAAAATGTGTAGTGATTAAAGGATAGAAATATGGGATTATTAGATAAAATAAAAAAGAAAGTACAAAATAAGCACCCATTAAT
>JAYEJC010000131.1:0-5239 GCA_034660335.1 Campylobacterota bacterium | reverse complement strand
AATTTCAAAGTAGAGCCTATTGAAGATGAGATTTGATATAATAATACTACAAATCTAAAAAGGTAAAAGATGGACAATAAAAAACTACAAAAACTCCCTATAGGTATTCAGACATTTAGTAAAATAAGAAAAGAAGAGTATCTTTATATAGACAAGACAGATATAGCTTATGATATCATAGACAACTATAGTTATGTATTTTTAAGTCGTCCTAGAAGATTTGGGAAATCACTTTTTATGGATACTATTCATAATATCTTTGAGGGAAATAAAGAGTTGTTTAGTGGACTCTGTATTGAGTCTAAATGGGATTGGGATACTAAATATCCTGTTATAAAAATAGCATTTGGGAAAGTAAGAAGTAGTGAGGACTTAAAAGAATCTATCTTTGATAATTTAGAAAAAAATGAAAAAAGACTAGATCTAAAATGTAAAAATGTAAGAGACTATGCTGTTTGTTTTTCTGATTTAATTCAAACTGCAAGTGAAAAATACAACCAAAAAGTAGTAATACTAATAGATGAATATGATAAACCAATCTTAGATAATGTAGATAATCTAGAAATTGCTATGGAAAATAGAGAGATACTAAGTAGGCTATATACTGAGATAAAAAATGCAGATGCTTTTATAAAGTTTGCTATGCTTACAGGTGTGAGTAAGTTTAGTAAAGCTTCTATCTTTAGTGGGCTTAATATGATAACAGATATAAGTATGGATGAAGAGTATGGAGATGTGTGTGGATATACTCAAAATGATATAGAGACAAGCTTTAAACCATATTTAGAAGATGTAGATATGGAGAAATTCAAGTGTTGGTATAACGGATATAATTTCTTAAAAAGTGATATGTATAATCCATTTGATGTATTACAGTTTATAGCAAAAAAGAAAAAATACAAAAACTATTGGTTCGAAACAGGTACTCCAACTTTTCTAATCAAACTAATAGAAAAGAACAACTACTTCTTACCAAACTTAACAAATCTAGTAGTGGATGAAAAACTTTTAAATTCATTTGATATAACTAATCTTGACCTTGAAGTGATACTTTATCAAGCTGGGTATTTGACTATTGCTAAAGTTGAAACTACTATTTTTGAAAGTTTAGAATATCACCTAAAGATACCAAATAAAGAGGTAAAACAATCTTTAAATACATATATTATAGATTATTTGATAAAAGATGATAGATCCCTTCAAACAAAAACCAATATCTACAAAAGTTTATTAGATAAAAATATAGAAGATTTTAAAACATCACTAGAATCTATTTTTTCAAGTATCCCATACAGCAACTACACAAACAACAAAATCAATAAGTATGAAGGATTTTATGCAAGTGTAATATATGTATATCTTCAATCATTAGGACTTGATATCATAGGGGAAGATGTGACAAATAAGGGTCGCATAGACTTAACTATAAAACTAAATGATGCTATTTATATATTAGAGTTTAAAGTAGATGGGGAAAAGGGTGAAGCTATAAAACAAATCAAAGAGAAAAACTACGCACAAAAGTACCACCACTACACACTACCCCCTACAAACTATTCACTATTTTTAATAGGGATTGAGTTTGATACTAGTGAAAAAAATATATCAAATTTTGAGTGGGAAAGGGTATAAATAATCTTTAGAGGTGCCCTTAAAATATTATTTCAACAACTCCATTAGTTCATCACCACTAAATTTGAAATCATCTTTTTGACCATCTTTCTCATAAATACCATCTTGAATAGCTTGTTTTTTCTTTTGTAGTTCTAGTATCTTTTGCTCTATTGTGTTTTCAACTATAAGCTTATATACAAATACAGCTTTATTTTGACCTATTCTATAAGCTCTATCTGTAGCTTGATTTTCAACAGCAGGATTCCACCATGGGTCATAGTGTATAACAGTATCTGCTTCAACTAAATTTAATCCCACTCCACCAGCTTTTAGGGAGATTAAAAATATTTGAGCATCACCTTTTGTAAACTTATCTATAGCTTCTTCCCTTTTTCTTGTGCTTCCTGTGAGTTTTGTGTATTTGTATTTTCTTTTTTTAATATTATCTTCTAGGATAGTTAGCATTGAAGTAAATTGTGAAAATACAAGTATTTTTCTATCTTCTAAAATAAGCTCATCTACTAAATCTAAAAATAACTCTAGTTTGGCTGATTCTTGAACTTTTTTTGCCTCTTCAATTTTAAGTAAACTAGGGTCACAACAAACTTGCCGAAGTTTTAACAACGCATCTAGTATCATAATATGAGATGAACCAATACCTTTTTTAGATACTGCTTCTCGAACTTTTTTATCCATAGTAACTCGAATAGATTCATAAAGTGCTGTTTGTTTTGTGCTAAATTGTGTGTATTTTACTATTTCAGTTTTTGCAGGTAATTCTAGTGCAACTTTTTCTTTTGTTCGTCTTATCATAAATGGTTTAACTCTTTTATTTAAAAGTTCTTGTCTGTTTATATTATTCTCTTTTTCTATTGGTGTTTGGTAATAGTTTTTAAAAAATGTTAAAGTATCTAAAAAGCCAGGCATTAAAAAACTAAAAATACTCCAAAGCTCCCCTAGATGATTTTCAATAGGTGTACCACTTAGAGCCAATCTATGCTCACTTTTAAAAGACTTGATTGCTACAGCCATTTTAGTTTTTGGATTTTTTATTTTTTGTGCTTCATCTAAAATGATATAAAAGAATTTTTCTTTATCAAATATCTCTTTATCTCTTACAGTTAAATTGTAAGTAGTAAGTAAAATATCATATTTTTTTATATCTTTAAACTTATCAAATCTCTCATCTCCATGTAAAGATAAAACTGATAAGTTTGGTGTAAATTTTGCTATCTCATTTTTCCAGTTTGCTATAAGAGATGTTGGCATCACTATCAAAGATGGTTTTGTTAGTTTTTTATCTTCTTTTAGTCTTGATAGGTGTGCTAAAGTTTGTATAGTTTTCCCTAGTCCCATATCATCGGCTAATATCCCTGCAAATTTGAATTCATATAAAAAGTTAAGCCAATTTAATCCCTCTTGTTGATAGTCTCTTAAAGTTGCTGTTAAACAAGAAGATTGTTTTACTTTTTTGATACCACTAAAATCTTTTAGTTTTTGAGACAACTCAAGTATCTCTTTGTTCCCTTTCCAGATAATATCATCATCCATATTGTCTATTAGGTGTGCATCAAATGGGGAAACTTTAAGTGTATCATCATCCTCTTTTTTATCCATAAGTTCTATTATGGTTTTTAGTATTGGTTGTATCTGTTTGGTTTGTAGTTCTACAAAATGATTTTCATCTATTTCAAGATTTATAGTTTCAGGCATATTTTCATAGTCGTTAAACTCATCAATGATACTTGTAACTAGTGGTGCTATTGGTTGTGATACACCTCCAAACTCTATATTAAAAGATAGGCTAAACCAACCATTTTGATCTTCACTTTGTACTACTATATCACTATTTGCCTCAAATTTCATATCAAAATGCTCATCATATTTTACTATCCAACCATCTTCTTGAAACTTAGGTATATCTACTTCTAATAGTTTTTTCCAAAGTTTTAGTTGTTGTTGTTTGTTTTCATCTTTTAAAACTACAAATAGATCTTGATTTAAATACTCTACACCAAAGCCTAAACTTTTTATTTGATTATCAATATTTTGTTCAAATTCTAAGTCTCTTTTTATATCTATTTTTAAATTTTCATCATAAAAAGATCTACTTTCTTCTTGTGGATGAAACTTATTGATGTAACCATCATAATTAAAGTCTATCTTAAAAGAGGTATAGTTTTTGGCATTTTCATTTTTTGTATATCTAAGGTGTATTTGAGGTATTGGTTTGGTTTCTATCACTTTTGTTTTTATACTATTTGGTGTAGTTAAATTGATATTTGGAACTGCTTGCCCAATTGAGCTATAAACTCTTCCTATATCATCTTTTGCTATTTTTGGAGCTGCTAAAAGTTGATGATATAGTGATACTTCCATACCAAATTCACATATACTATTAGCTTCTATATCTAAAATAAGTGGTGGTTTTGTATCCAATATTTTATACGACTTATTATCATAATTTGATTTTAACTTGTATTCCCCTTTATATAATGAGAGTTTAAATTCTGGACTCAATATATTTTGGGACAATCTTAAAGGCTCTAGGTGTTCATTAAAATAACATCTATTTGTCTCTAGCATAGCAAGTATAAGCATATATCCTAAGCTACCCTCTATAGTTTCTATACCTCGTTTATATCGATATTCACCTTCATCTAATCCAGAAGCAAGTTGTAAAATATTTTTATCTTCTTCTTGTTTTATATCTTGATAGTAATAATCATGCATCACTTTATATCCATCTAAAAGTGTACCTTTACTTATATTGCCATTTTTAAGTATTTTTGATTTGTAAAACATCAAGTGATAACTAGTTCTATCTGTACTAAAAAGTCTATATGTTAGAAAATAATCTCCACTTTGTTTGATTTTTGATAATTGTTTATTATTTTTTTCATTATTTGTATTTGCTAAATCTTGAAGATTATTTAGCCATACATCCATAGCTGGTTTAGATGGGAATTTAAGAGATACATTTTTATTTTGAACAACTTGATGATTAGAAACATACTCTAAGCAAACAGCAACTATATGTTTACAATTGTAACCTACAGGGCAGCTACAATCACCATCTATAGATAATCGTGAATTACTAAAATCTAACTCTATATCTTGATAATAAACCTTTCCACTGCTACCTCGTACAGTCCCAGATAATATTATAGATAAAAGATTTTTTTCTTTTACTTCACACTTAAAAACTTTACCTAAATTATAATAATTATTTCCTCTATTAAAATCTACACTATCTACTGCATTTTTAATATCATTTTTATTAATATTCATCTTAATTCTCCACGCTGCGATTGTATAAAAAATGAAATTAAAAGTCAAGGGAGCCACTTGCAAATTAGCAAAAAAACTCATAATTTAATTTATTTTTGTAAAAAAAGTTGAAATCAAATTTCAATAAGTTCTAATTTTGTAGACCAAATTTTAACAGAAAAGAGATTCAACTTATGGAAAATATTATACCAAATTTTTCATTAAATCGTTTTTAAAGATTAGGGATAGTTTAGTAGATAAATAGTGAAAATATAAGCTCAAGCTTATGATTTTAAAATGCAAAAGCTTGTAAAATATTAGGACTATTGAAGAAGAATTTTATAACATTAACTAT
>JAYEJC010000130.1:0-5258 GCA_034660335.1 Campylobacterota bacterium | reverse complement strand
CTTTTTCTTGCTCCTCCACTTCTACATCTACAAATGAGTTTCCAAAATTTCGCACTATTGATAGTGCTGCTCCAACTGTTAAGCCCTCTATGATAGAACCTCCTTGTCTCCATGAATAGATAAACTCCTCTCCAGCTATAGACGCTTCCTCCACGCATTTAGAGATAACTCTATTCAAATTTCTTGGTTGTATCACTTGCATAGCAGTAACATAACGATTTTTGGTTTGAATTGCACCACCTGTAAAATTTGTGTTGTTTACACCTAGTGGGGTAACTGTTATATCCTCAGCTGTTATCATCTTTTGTTCTTTGTCAATTAACATTTTGTATCTTCCTTTATTTTTTATTTTGTTTAGGCAAACATATATTCACTATTTTGAAAGTGAAATAGGTTTGCAGGGTCAAGTATGGGTTCTCCATTTACTGCTCTGTAAAAATCAGCTATTCTACTTGATAGAAGTTCTAAAACTTCATCAGCTTTACTCTCTTGTAGTTCTATAGGCATTATTCTTGTACGAGTATCTATAGTTGAAGTAGGTTTGATGATTTCATGTATAGAAGCAGATTCAATTTTCATATCACTTTTCTTAGCTAATAGACTGTAGATTGAAAGTTGTAGTTCATGCTTGAGCTGTAGAGATTTATTCATCATCCCTGCTGTTTTTATATCTACAAGAGTATTATCTTGAGTTATAAGGTCTATAGTTCCTCTCACACCTGCTATATATGGATTTTTATCAAACTTTACCTCTACATACTGCTCTGTATATTTCGGTTGTATGGTTGGCATAATCTCTTTGTGGTAAGCTAGAGATAATCTACTCGCTAAAATAGCAAACTCATTTTCATCTTCATCTTCTTGCCAATCTGTAGTAGTGGAGAGTTTTAGAAATTCTTCACTTGTAGCTTCAAGTATGATGGAAGCTTTTGGGAGTACACCAGTTTTTATAAACTCTTCATAACCTATGTTGAGTCCATGATGTACTGCAGTTCCTAGAGTTAGGTAGGAGCGTGACTGAGTGTACTCTTTGAGTATATGAGTTTGATACCACTCGTAGGGGTTCTTTATAAAAGTCTTGATACTTGAAGGTCGTATCCAGATTTTATCACTTTGTGGTAGCACTATTTATCCTTTGGTAGTGGACAAGTGCAGTCTTCAAATTTGTTCCAATTTAGGTCTATATTTAAGTTAATCACGATATTTTTTTCCTTATTATTAGTCATTATAATTGCTACTGCAACCACCTATAGAGTCTGAAAATTGATGATTTTCTCTTCTTGCTAGTCCTCTTTTTGCTGAGGGTGTCATTCTGTTATAGTAAGCTTATCTTGGGTCATACATAATATTTTCCTTGTGTTGTTTTAGGCTACTGGTGGTAGGGGACAGTAGTGAGGGTTGTTTATGGGATTAAACGATAGATGATGAAAAAGATTGATTCTTTTGCATACTTCAGTTTGGTTTTCATGATGTATTCTGTAGGGTTCTTTCATGGTGTTCCTTTGAGTTTGTATTCAAAGGAATAATATATATTTATAACTACATTTAAAAACAGTATTTTAAAAATAATAAACTTCAGATTCGTAACTCTTTTATAAAACGACACAACCTTGCACTAACTCTTGATAGACTTCTTCAAATTAAACCTTGGAGAAAAATATGGATACCCAGATAAATAAGCAGATTGAGAATTTAATAAGCATAGTTTCTAAAGAGAAAAATAGTTTATTAGACAAAAAGTTGGCAGACAATGCTCATGTAATGTTTCATAATGTTGATAATGAAAAAATTAAAAATTGTATGGCAATGCTAAGCTATGATATTAAGCAGTCCTACGCTTCTTTATCGAAAAAAGATCAAAAGAAAATAGTAACCTTGTTGTATGAAATAGAAGAGTCGCTTTTAGCACTTCAAGTTAGTATGGATATTTATAAGAATGATGTGGATAAGTCAAAGATTAAAGGTAGTGTTAAACAGCACTACAAAGACTTTAAAATATTGATGAAAAAATTAACTAAAAAGCTAAATAAATACATTTTTATTCAAGAAGATAGAGATGAAAAATCGATACAATATTCTTTATCTGAGGAAAATTATCAGTTATTGATAAATTTACTATTTAAATTAAACTATGATATTGATGAAGCTGGACATGATGGAAATAATATCCTTCAGATGTCATGTAGTATTGGTAATGAAGAGATAGTAAAATATTTAATTGATCATGGTGCTGATACTGATATTCAAAATAATGATGGTGAGACTGCTTTACATATGGCTACAAAAGATAATTATATTAATATACTAGAGTTGTTGATAGATAGTGAAGCAGATATGGAAAAAGAAGATAATAATGGGAAAACAGCCTTATATATTGCAGTTGAGTGTAATCATAAGGAGATTGTTAAGGTATTACTGGAAAATGGTGCTGATGCAGATACTTATGATAAAAATGAGCAGACAGTAGTTCAGCTAGCTTCTCAAAACAGAGACGAAAGTATTGTAAATATATTAACAAACTATAGTGTTACTGTATAGATGCATATAGTAAGGATTGTTTTAACAGTAATCTTATTATCTTTTAATTCATATGCTGATTTACTCAAAGAAAGTCATGAAGAATATTTAAAAAGTAACTATCAGAAATGTGTATCACTTTTAAATCAATCATGTAATGATAATAATGCTATAGCTTGTTCAAATTTAGCTATACTATATTATCAAGGAATTAATATATCACGAAATATAATATTAACTAAAAAGTATAATTCGCTTGGTTGCAATCTAAATAATTATCAATCATGTGCAAACTTGGCAAGGATAAAACTTGAGATAGATTTTTCAAATGAGTCTATTTTAGAATCAAGAAAGTTATTTGATAAAGCTTGTATAGGTGGATATAAAAGTGCTTGTATAGATAAAAAGATATTAGATGAAGATTATATAGCAGGGTTTAACATAGATGAAAAATCACGATAAGATAGCAACAAGACTGGCTCAAATACTCAATAAACTAAACTCTGGTGAACGATTTAGTGTTGAGGAATTAGTTGAAGAATTTAATGTTACTAAGCGAACTATACAACGAGATTTAAATGAAAGACTTTCATATCTCCCACTAAAAAAAGAGAATGATTTATATTTTTTAGAGGAGTATTATCTAGGAAAATTAAACTTTGATGACATAAAGAACTTTGCTGCTCTTAGTGGTATAAAAGAGTTATATCCATCAATGCAAGAGGGCTTTTTAAAAAATATACTTGACAATACAGTAAGCCAAGCGTATATGATAAAAGGTCACAATTATGAGGATATGAGTGATAAAACCGAAGAGTTTGAACTTATAGAAAATTCTATAGTTAATTCACAGCAGATAAAGTTTGATTATAAAGAGAAAAAAAGAGTAGTAAACCCTTACAAAATATTAAACTCGAAAGGGATTTGGTATCTAGTAGCAGAAGAAAATGTTACTTTAAAGACCTTTTCATTAAAAAAGGTAACAAATCTTACAAGTACATTGAATAAATATAAAATTAAACAAGATATAATCAGTCGCATTAAAAATGAAGATAATATTTGGTTTAGTGATAAGCAGATAGAAGTTGTTCTGAAAGTAGATAGAGGTGTGTCTGATTACTTTAAAAGAAGAAATATTCTTCCAAATCAGATTATTATAAAAGAACTTGAAGATGGAGATTTACTTGTCTCTACTGGAGTTACTTTTGATGAAGAGATTTTGAAGATTGTTAGGTATTGGATACCTAATGTAAAAATAGTATCACCCACTTATTTAGATTATAAGTTATTAAATGGGTTAAATTATTATTTAGGGAGATAATGAATGGAAAAGAGATTAACGATAGTGTTACTTATATTATATTTTAGTATAAGTTTACAAGCCGAAGGAATGGTAAAAAGTATTGCAAGAAGTTATTGTGCGATAACTCACCCTGTTGAAATGATGAGCCCCATAAGACATGATAATACTTGCGAGGAGCAACATATAATTCAACAGCAACATGGTGGAACTAATTGGGGGAATATTAGTATAATTTCAGCAAGTTCACATATTACTACTGACACATGGATGGGTGACGGTGTATTGATGCAAGGTAAAGTTTGGGAAAATAATATTAAAGAAGATGGATGGGGGCTCTCGGATGACTCAGAGGATGCATTAGCTCAAGCTTATAAGCTTGGTAGATGGCAACTGGAGTATGTTTTTTTTACATATAACTACAAAAGTGATAAATGGAGTTCTACCTTATTAAACTGGGATGGGGTTAGTCATTTGGTTTATGGTGTATCATGGTGGGTTAATTTACCATCAAAATATATTAGAAAAGCCGCATATTTAGTAGATAAAAATTATTATGGTTTATTGATTGATCATGCAATACAGCTACCTATATTGATAATTGAAGGTTCTGTTGGTATTGTGTATAGTTTAGCTGGTGTTGTGACTGGAACAATAATGCAACCAATAGATACATTGAATGCTCTTCTTGGTGGTCTATATCTGGTCTTGAAATCTATATTATTTGGTATTATTGATATATTTTTATCAATTTTCACCTTTCTAAAATCAATTTTTTAATTAATATAGGTGATATAGTGATATGATGTAAAAAGGAAAGGGTTGAAGGTGGAGACTATTTTTTTGTAATTTTTTATCATTTCAATATTTTACACATACAAAGCTTATAAATTTTTAATGTATTTTATACTGAAAAGATAATCTTGTAGTATTGTCTATATCTTTTTAAAACAGTAGTTCCAACACCATGTTCTTTAGCAAAATCATTTAGAGTTAGTGTGAATGTCAAAGATTTCCATGCTAAAGCCATGCTTCTAACCTTTGTATCAATATTTTTAAAGTAGTTTGAGTATCTTTTTGTATTTTTACCATCTTTTAAAATAGAAAATAAGCTTTTAAACATATCGTTAATATCAGATGTAGAGATAAGCATATCTATATCTGATACTTTTATCAAATAGTTAGCAAGCTCTTTAGCTACTCTTTTTGATAATAATTCATAGCTAGATAAATCCTTCAAGAGAGTACCTTTTAAAGTTAGTTCTACTCTAGTGAGGTCGCAAGCAAGAGGAAATTCTCTATATTTTTGATTGCTTTTACTATAAGATTTTAATTTTCGTTGCAGTTTATTTTTTATCTTATAGTAGTGAATATTAGTGTTTGATTTTTGTTCATATAGAGGTAGAATATTTGAGTTTTTATCATAAACAGATATATTCTC
>JAYEJC010000129.1:0-5336 GCA_034660335.1 Campylobacterota bacterium | reverse complement strand
GATAAAATCACAAATATCTATTTTTTATTAATTTATGATATAATAATATAATTATAAGACGAAAGAAGTATTATGTTATCTACACTAAACGAATCACAAAAAATAGCAGCACAGCATATAGATGGTCCTATGTTAATATTAGCAGGTGCAGGAAGCGGTAAAACAAAAACTATTACAACTAGACTTGCATATCTAATCTCAATTGGTATAGATCCAGCATCTATTCTTACTCTAACTTTTACAAATAAAGCAGCAACCGAAATGAGAGAAAGGGCATTTGCATTAATTGAAAATATCAATTATCCACCACTTTTATGTACATTTCATAAGTTTGGTCTTTTGTTTTTAAAGTTTAATATAACTAAACTTGGAAGAAAAAACAATTTCGTAATAATAGATACAGATGATAAAAAAAAGATATTAAAAACAATAGACAAAGAGATAACAACAGCAACACTTTCAGCAGAGATTTCAAAGTTTAAAAACTCAATTATTAGTATAGAAGAAGCAAAACAAAATGCTCAAGACAAATATTATACACAATTAGCAGATATATATGAGAAGTACCAAAACTATTTAGCACAAAACAATCTAGTTGATTTTGATGATCTACTTCTACTGACATATCAAATACTACAAAATGATAAAGAATTAGCAGCACAAACAAGTAAAAGATACCAGTATATTATGGTAGATGAGTATCAAGATACAAATGAACTACAATATAAATTATTACAAAAATTATGTACAGATCATAATAACTTATGTGTAGTAGGGGATGATGACCAATCTATTTATGGTTGGAGAGGTGCTACAATTAAAAATATCCTTACATTTAGTGATACTTTTGAAGATACTCTAACTATTAAACTAGAAGAAAACTATAGATCAACCAATAAAATTCTTTTTCATGCAAATGCTTTAATTGAACACAATAGAGATAGACTAGGGAAAAAACTAGTAGGTACTAGAACAGAAGGGAACTCGATAAAAGTTTATGAATCAAATGATGAAAATGATGAAACAAGAAAAGTTGTTGAGGATATTAAAAAACTTATATTAAGTGGTGAATCTGCTAAAGATATAGCTATATTATTTAGAGTCAATGCCTTAAGTAGGGCTTTGGAAGAGGGGCTTATGCGTGCTAATATAAACTATAAGCTAGTGGGTGGCTTGAAGTTTTATGAGAGAGCAGAGATAAAAGATCTTATTGCGTATTTTAGAGTCATCACAAACTCAAATGATAATTTTTCTATAAAAAGAATCATAAATAAACCAAAAAGAGGTATAGGTAAAACTACAATTGACAAGCTAGATTTAGAATCACACAAAAAAGCTAAATCAATTTTCAGTATTATAAAAGAGTATACACCAGAAGAATTAGCAAAACTAGTTGGTAAAAAAAACTCAATGACATTAAAAGTATTTATGGCATCTGTTGAAGATCTTCAAGAATTATTAGAAAATGGCAAAATGAAATTTATTGATGTATTTGAAGATACATTTGATTTTAAAACCACTTATTCAAAAGTGATAGATGCAGATGATAGAATCGCAAATATTGATGAATTTTATGGGTATTTAAGAGACTTTTTCTTACAAAATGTTGATCTTAATTTAGAAGATTTTCTAAATGAAGTTTCATTAGAGAGTGCTGCTGCTGATATAAGTGATGAGTATATTTCACTTATGAGTATCCATGCAAGTAAAGGTTTAGAGTTTAAGCATGTTTTTATTGTTGGTTTAGAGGAGGGCTTTTTTCCTATTGTTGGGGATGGATGTGATATTGAAGAGGAGCGTAGACTAGGGTATGTAGCACTAACGCGTGCATGTGATGAACTAACTCTTAGCTTTACTCATAGTAGATTTTACAAAGGTAGAAGAACACAGCTTGTAAAAAGTAGATTTTTGACAGAGTCTGATCTTATAAAAGGTAGCTTGACTATAGAAAAAGATAAGGCTTTCAGAAAAGATGACTTAGTAAAACATAAGATTTTTGGTATGGGTAGAGTTGAATCTGTTCAAAAAGTAGCAAAAGATTTAAAATTAAAAATAAACTTTGGTGGAACAAGAAGAGAGATTTTATCCTCATTTGTAGAGAAGATTTAGTTATTTATAGCAAGTAAAGGTATTTTTTATATCTTTACATTAATACTGCTTAACATAATATAAATTCTTTACAAATTATATTTAACAACAAGCACTATACAAATTTAATTATGATAAAATACATTATGATAAAATCTTTAATAAAATTTGGTTTAGAAAAACCAATACTAAATTATATGCTATTGTTGTTTATATTTATACTCTCAATATTTTCTTATTTTAAAATTCCTAAGGAGATATTTCCTATATCTGCTTTAGATGCAATATCTATTACAGGTACTTACAATGGTGCAAGTAGTAATATGCTTGACCTAATGGCTGTTGATAAAATAGAAGATGAATTAGCAAATCTAAGTGAAGCTAGCAAAATATCAACAGTAGTAAAAACAGGATATTTTAATATTAAAATAGATTTAAAAAGTGGTTATAAAGTATCTAATGTAATTGATGATGTAAAAGATATTGTTACAAAAATAAAACCAAATCTACCCTCTGATATGGATGAACCCACAGTAAAAGAGGTTTCACACTCTTTTCCATTAATTACTGTAGCAATTTATGGTGATAAAAGTAAAGAGGGTCTATTAAGTATTGCAAATGAACTAAAAGACAAAATCAATACCTTGAGTGATCTTAGTAATATCACAATATGGGGAGATAGTGATAAACAACTTTTAATCACATTTAATGAGGTAAAAATAGATGCATTAGGCTTAGATAAAAGTAGTGTCATATCAGCAATAACTCAAACTAGTTCTATTTTTCCAGCAGGTATTATAAAAGATAAAACAAAACATTATTATTTGAGTAGCCAAAATGGTGAAAAAGATTTAACAAATATAAATAATATGATTTTAAAAATAGGAGATAAAAGAGTCCTTTTCAAAGATATTGCAGTAGTTGAGTATAAATTAGCAGATGTTAATAATATATCACATTTTAATGCAAAACCAAATATATCTATTGGTATAAACAAAGGTAGCACAGGAGATAGTATATCTTTGGTAAAACAGATAAAACAGATACTTCAAGATGAAAAACACAAATACAAAGATATAACTTTTGATACATATACAGATACATCTGTTTGGATTAAAAATAGACTAAATACTGTTGTTTCTAATATCATATTTGGTATCGCCCTACTTTGTATTGCTCTTTTTATATTTATTAATGCCAGAATAGCATTTGTAGTTGCTATTGGTATACCTACTAGTTTTATGATTGGTCTAATAGGAGCCCAACAACTTGGATATAGTTTGAATATGTTATCTCTACTTGGTGCATTGTTGGCTTTGGGTATGCTTGTAGATGAGGCTATTGTTGTTGGTGAAAATATATATAGACACTTAGAGATGGGAAAAGATAAGATGAGTGCTGCACTAGATGGTGCTTATGAGATGTATCCCGCTGTATTAACTGCTACAGCTACTACTGTATTTGCTTTTTTACCGATCTTACTTATGAGTGGTGAAACAGGTGTTTTTATGAGAATACTACCTATTATGATAACTATTTTGTTATTAAGTTCACTTGTTGAAGCATTTTTCTTTTTGCCATTACATGCAAAACACACATTCAAAACAAATAAAGAGGGTAAAAAGTCAGATAATATATGGAAAATAAATAAAAAAATATATAATTATCTATTAGGGGTAGCTTTAAAATGGAAATATATATCATTGGTTTTATTGATTTCATTTATTGTTGTTTCTACTTTTAGTTTAGTCAAGGTACTAAAGTTTGAATTTATGCCAGAATTTGACACTACACAGGTATATATAAGTGGTTCTGTTGGTGTTGGTCACTCTATTGAGCAGACAGAAAAAAAGATATATAAATTAGAAAAAAAACTTCTTAATAATTTTGAATTGGGTGATAATATTGATAGTATAAGTTCTGTTGTAGGTATGAAATTAGATGGAAAACAACTTCCACAAAATGAGGAGTTTTATTTTCATATATTTATAAACCTACAAGAAAGAGCTGCAGAGAATTTTTTTGATAAATATATAAATCCATATTTAAGTCCAAAGTATGATGATACAGATATGACTAGATTAAAAAGTGCAAATGATATATCAAATAGTATCTCTATTGTTTTAGAAAAAGAGTTAAATAGTAAAGAGTTTGATGAACTAAAAGTATATGTTCCTGGTGCTGGTATTGTTAAATATGATATAGAGTTATCTTTAAGTGGTGAGCATTCTATGGTAACTAATGCTATAAAAACAATAAAAAATAAACTTTCAAGCATAGATGGTGTCACTAATATATCAGATGATATTTTAATTGGAAATGAAGATTTGAAATTTATTGTAAATAGTTATGGTCAAAGTTTAGGATTCACCGAATCAAATATAGTAAACTCACTTAGACCATATTATTTCAAAGCTAGTTTATCAAAGATGTATGATGATACTGGATTGGTTGATATTGTATACCAAAGTAAAAATAAAGATATAAAATCAAGTCTTGATAGTTTCGAATTAAATGTTCCAAATAGCAATACTATGGTACTACTTAAAGATGTTGTTGAGTTTAATCATATTATATCACTTAGTCAAATTTTTAAAGAGAATGGAAAAGCTATATCAACAGTAACTGCCTCACTAAACAATACTACAAGTGATGATGTTTTTAAAGATCTGCAGCCAATATTAGATAAAATATCAGATGATATTAAAATAGATATAAAAGGTGAACAAAAAGAGAATGAAAAAGTTCAAAAAGAGATGGGTGAGGCTTTTGTTATTGCTTTGATTTTGATTTTTATATCTTTGATTTGGATGTTTGATTCAATTATGAAATCTCTTATTATCTTAAGCACTATTCCACTTTCTGTTGTTGGTGTGTTGGTTGGTCACTATATCATGGGATTAAATCTTACAATGCCTGGACTTATTGGTATTGTTGGTCTTGCTGGTGTTATTGTAAACGATGGTATAATTATGATGGATTTTATTCAAAAAGCAAAAACATTGGATGAGTTGAAATCATACGCCCTACTTCGTTTAAGACCTATATTGCTTACATCACTTACTACTATTTTAGGACTGAGTACATTGATATTTTTTGCCTCTGGTCAATCACTTATATTACAACCAATGGCAGTAGCTTTGGGATTTGGTATCTTGTGGGCTACTGTTTTAAATCTATATTATGTACCTATGTTGTTTAGAATTATATATATGAATAAAGAAAAATAGATAAAAGAGTAAACAAAA
>JAYEJC010000128.1:0-5395 GCA_034660335.1 Campylobacterota bacterium | reverse complement strand
GACCATCTATATGCTGTGCTGCTATTTTTTGTGATTCGTTTAGTGTAGATAACATAATACTTCTTTCGTCTTATAATTATATTATTATATCATAAATTAATAAAAAATAGATATTTGTGATTTTATCACTATAATCCACTAAAACTTATTTGAGGAGTGTAGTAAATTTTTATTACTTTTACTAATAATTAATATTTATTTATATAAATTTATGTTATCATAAACATTATAAAAACTTAAAAGGTTAATTTATGTTATCAGATTTTACAAAATTAAATACATTTCTGACAGTTGTAAAAGAAAAATCGTTTTCAAAAGCTTCAGCAAAGTTAGGAATATCACAACCAGCCGTTACTCAACAAATGAGATATTTAGAAGATTATCTAGGTTCTGCGATAGTAGATAGGAAAAAAAATGGAATAAGACTTACTAAAGAGGGTGAAAAACTTCACAATATCGCTTTAAAAATAGAAAGAGTTATTCTAAGTAGTGAAAAAGAGTTATTAAAAATTATTGATAAAGAAATTACATTTATATTTGGTGCTTCTAATGCAATTGGAAACTATATTTTACCTACATTTTTAAATGATATTAAAGAAAAAATAGAAAATGATGTTAGTGTAAATGTAAGTAGTAGTGCAGAAGCTATTGAAGAGTTAAAAGATAAAAAAGTTGATATGGCTCTGATTGAATCACCTATTTTTGAAGATGGTATCATATATAGAGAGTGGATGGAAGATGAGATTGTGATATTTTCAAATCAAAAACTTCCAAGAAGAGTAAAAGATGAAGATCTTTTAGCTTATAAATGGGTTTGTAGAGATATCAATAGTCACACAAGAAAAGTTTTTAAAGAAAATCTTGATATTGCTCAGATGAGTGATTGTGACACTTTTAATATAGTAAGTGAAGCATCATCACCAACAGCTATAGTGCAAACAGTACTTCATAGCTCAAAAGATAATATTCCTACTGTATCTATAGTATCTACACATGCTATTGAAGACTTAGTAAAAGCTAATGTATTATTTGAGGCAAGACTTCCAAATATAAAAATGAAAAGAAAACTATATATTGCATATCTCAAAGAGAGAAAACATGATGCATTTATAGAAAATGTAATTAGCTATTTGATGAGTGTAAAAAAATAATTATTTTAGAGGTACTTTTAACTATAAAGTATATAAGGTGAGTATAGTACTCACCTTTTTTTAATCTAAAAATACCAATCTCCCAAATGGAACTTTTGCATCTTTTAATGTTGAGACCCAAATAGTATCAAAATAAGGTTCATCTTTAGGAAACTTACCTAAGGTATCTGTAAAATATAAACAAAGCGTTGGATTTGATATATTTTTGTCTATATAATTAAAAGTCTCTTCAAAGTTTGTACCACCACCACCTTTAAGTTTGTACTCAAGTTCATCTCCTGGATATAATGTATAGTGTTGATGAACAGATGCATCAGCGACTAATAGCTCTATCTCAAATGATACAAAAGTATTCATAATAGAACTAACATCATTTAAAAACCTAGCTAATAAGCTATTGTTTATTGAACCTGAACTATCAATTGCAATTATTAATTTTGTTTTAGTACCACTAAGAGATGGCAATGCTACACCTTGTGAAAGATATCTTTTATTTGGAGGAGTCAAAGTATAATCAAACTTAACACTATTTTCTATAATAGTATATAGTTCATCTTCCCATGTGATTGTATTGTTTTGTATAGATGGTATAAGTATCTCGATACCAAGAGGTAGATCACCTTGAATATTTGTTTTATTTATAAGTTGTTCGTGCATATCTTCAATAGGGTCTTGATCATATTCATTTGTATCTTGCATCTTTTCATAACGAATATTTTCTACATCTTTAGGAGTGTGTTTTTCATCATCTATCTCATCTTCTAATATTTTGTAAACTGCTTCTGTACTTAGTGTATCAAATCTTTCATCATATAAAAGTGCGTCTGGTAATTTTAGTCCATTGTTTACAAGAAGTGAATTTATAGTATAGTCTTGTGCCATAGTCCAAAGCCAATCCATACGCCCCTCTTTTCTATAAGAGTACCCAAAAGCTTGATGCATAGCAGAATTTGTAAGTAAAAAACTAACTTCATCATCATCTAAACACTCTAAATAATCATCATTATATTCAAAATAATCTGGTGTTGATGAAAAAGTTTGTATATCTTCATTTAATTTTGATTTTTGCAAAGCTGATATAGAACCAAAATAAGGTTGCTCTAAAATCAAATTTGCTTTTATTTGTTTTATTCGATTTTCAATATTATTCATAGATAAATTATAACAAAAGATATATTTATTTGAAGCATTAAAATAAATTATATATAAATCTTCTAATAAGTTTTATTTAAGATTAAAGGACACGACGAAGTCTTGCTTTACTCCAATAGCATTGGTAATTAAGTACTTGTTATCTATTTTCAAAATAAAAATTAGTTAATATATTGTTATAACTTATCAAATCACGCGTAATTTCTTTCTTAATCTTAATTAAAACTTAATAGTAGATTATACTTAAGGGGACCTCTAAAATTATGAAAGTTTTTATTGCAACTAAGTTGCATTTAAGTACTTAGTAATTATAATTCCAAATAATTAATGCAACCAAGTTGCAAAAGGAAAACAATGAAAAAATTATCGATTTTAGGATTATTACTATTTTTAGGTGTCACAGCTCTTCAAGCAAATGTCAATGCTGTAGTAAGTATACTGCCTCAACAAACATTTTTAAAAGCAATTGGTGGTGATAAAGTCAATATATCACTTATGGTAAAACCAGGTAACTCACCTCATACTTATGAGCCAAAACCAAGTCAGATGAAAGATATCAGCAAAGCAGATATCTATTTTGCTATTGGTGTTGAGTTTGAGCATGTTTGGCTTGATAGATTTAAAAATCAAAACTCAAATATGAAAGTAGTAAATATCTCAAAAGGTATTATAAGAGAAGCTATGGCATCACATAGTCACAAGCATCATGATGATGAACATCACGACAACTATGAAAAAAAACATAAAAAAACAAAAAAAGACCCACATGTATGGACAAGCCCAAACAATGTAAAACAGATAGTTCAAAATATCTATAATGAGCTTGTAGTTATCGATAAAGAAAATAAAGCTTACTATAAATCAAATCTTGAAAAATATTTAAATTATATAGACAATACAGATAATGAGATAAAAGCAATTTTAAAAGATGTTCCTAGAGATACAAAGTTTATGGTATTTCATCCAGCGTGGGGTTATTTCGCACATCAATATCACTTAACTCAACTACCAATAGAGATAGAGGGAAAATCACCAAAACCAAAAGCTTTAGCTTACATAATCAAAGAGGCAAAAGAGGAAAATGTAAAAGCTGTATTTACACAACCAG
Organism: Campylobacterota bacterium; assembly: GCA_034660335.1. Taxonomy (GTDB): domain Bacteria; phylum Campylobacterota; class Campylobacteria; order Campylobacterales; family Arcobacteraceae; genus JAIOSF01. Next base: position 1,984 of record JAYEJC010000128.1, on the reverse strand, counting down.
AATTTTCTGATAAAATAGCGAAAACAATAGCAAATCAGCTTAATATAAAAGTGATTAAAACATCTCCATTAAGTCCAAAATGGAAACAAAATTTACTAAAATTAGCAAAAGCCATTGCAAACAAATAAATCAAAAGAGGTGAAATGTCACTCATAGATATACAAAACCTATCTTTTTCTTATGATAAAGATAGTGTTCTTGAAGATATAAATTTAGAAGTAAACACAAAAGATTTTCTAGCTATCATAGGACCAAATGGTGGTGGAAAATCAACTCTACTCAAACTTTTACTAGGTATCCTTAAAGCAAAAAAAGGGACAATCAAAATTCTTGATAAAGAACCTAAAAAAAACTTATCTGAAATAGGATATGTACCACAAAATACCAATGTAAATATAGACTTTCCTATAAAAGTGATAGAGGTTGTGATGATGGGGCATGTTGGACATAAACGCCCTCTTTTTGGATATAAAAAAGAGGAGATAGCATGTGCTATGGGAGCTTTAGCTCAAGTGGGTATGGAGAACTTTTCTCAAAAAAAAATAGGCTCTCTCTCAGGGGGTCAAAGACAAAGGGTTATGATAGCTCGTGCTTTATGTGCAAATCCAAAAATCCTTATACTTGATGAACCAACTGCTAGTATAGATGTAGCTGGACAAAAACAGATATATGATCTACTAAAACTTTTAAATCAAACAATCACAATAGTAGTAGTAAGTCACGATATATCAGTGATACTTGGTTATGCAACAAAAGCAGCCCACATCAACAAAAAAATATCATTACATGACTTAAGCAAAACAAAAACAGATTTTAATAAAACAGATGAACACTTCTGTGAAGTTGAACTTCTTCAGATGCTTAGTCAAAATACCACTAAAAAGAGTTGTGAATGTTAGAGATACTACAATACGAATTTATTCAAAATGCTATTATTGCTGGGATATTAGTTAGTTTTGCTTCTGGGATTATTGGCTCACTTATAGTTGTTAATCGTATGGTATTTTTAGCAGGTGGTATAGCTCATACCTCTTATGGGGGGATTGGACTTGCTGTTTATTTTGGATTTCCTATATTTTTGGGTGCTTCTATTTTTGCTTGTGCTGCTGCACTGTTGATGGCATTTATCACTTTGAATAATAGAAATAGAATAGATACTTTTATAGGTCTTATTTGGGCTGTGGGAGTGGCTATTGGGATTATATTTATTGATTTAACCCCTGGATATAATGTAGATTTGATGAGTTATCTTTTTGGTTCTATTTTAGCTGTAAGTAGTGAGGACCTTTATTTTATGGGGATATTATTGGCTGTTATTATCACTATTATGACTTTTTGGTATAGAGATATTTTAGCTGTATCATACGATAGTGAATATGCAAGTTTAAGAGGGATAAATGTAAAGTTTTTTTATACACTTATTTTAGTATTATCAGCTCTTACTGTTGTTATTGCTATTAAAGTTGTTGGGCTTATTTTAGTTATTGCACTTCTTACTATACCTATTTATATAGCAGAAAAGATATCAAACACCTTAGCATCTATGATGATATATTCAGGATTTTTATCAACTATATTTACACTATCAGGGCTTTTTATCTCGTATACCTATGACCTTACTAGTGGGGCTAGTATTATTATGGTGAGTGCAGTATCTCTTGGTCTATACTTAGCTATAAATAGACTTATCAAAGGTGTTCAATAATGTCAAATATTTTTAAATCATTTGTATTGTTTATGGTATTTAGTATTAATACTTTTGCATGTAGTTTATGTTCAATGGATATTCCTATAGTCAATACATATACAAAAATATATGCTAAAAAAACTTATACTCACTTTGATATTAGATGGGAATTTAGGTACCCACCAAGTCTGATACTCTATAACCTAAATCTAATCTAGCTTAACATTCCAAGGCAACAACTCTTCAAGACTTTTATTTTTATCTCTATAAATTGGTATTTGAGTTAAAATATATTTT
>JAYEJC010000127.1:0-5475 GCA_034660335.1 Campylobacterota bacterium | reverse complement strand
AGCAATGCCAGTAACAATACAACAACACTAATCATCATAAAACTTATAATCTCATTTTGAAATGTTTCCATTATATTAAACCTTTATATTGAACTATTATTTGAGTTGCTTTTTACCATATCTTTTCTTATCTCAATTTTTTCTTTGTGCATATCATTTCCCTTAAAAATATAAAATAGTGCAATCACACACAACAATAACCAAAATATACCATTTGGAATCTTCATAAACTACCCCTACAATTGTTTTTCTAAATAATATCCAGTATAACTCTTGGTCTCTTTATGTGTTGCAGCTACCTCTTCTGGTGTTCCTGTTGCTATTATTTGTCCACCTTTTGCTCCACCTTCATACCCCATATCTATAACATAATCTGCATTTCTAACCACATCAAGATTGTGTTCAATCACTATCACACTATTTCCTAAATCTACTAGATGATGTAAAACTTTTGTAAGTCTATCTACATCTGCAAAGTGTAGACCTGTCGTTGGTTCATCTAAAACATAAAGTGTATTTCCTGTATCTTTTTTAGATAGCTCTTTTGATAGTTTGATCCTTTGAGCCTCACCACCACTTAAAGTAACTGCATTTTGTCCAAGAGTTATATATCCAAGTCCAACATCAAGAAGAGTTTTTAGTTTTGCATGAAGTTTTGGAACTTTTACAAAAAACTCATAAGCCTCATCTACTGCCATATTTAAAACATCTGATATTGACTTGCCTTTGTAGAGTATCTCTAAAGTTTGAGCATTGTATCTAGCACCATTACAATCCTCACACTTCACCATGATATCTGGCAAAAAGTGCATCTCTATTTTTATCTCACCCTCACCTTGACACTTCTCACATCTACCACCTTTGACATTAAAACTAAAACGCCCTATTGGATATCCTCTTAGTTTTGCCTCTTTTGTTTCAGCAAAAAGCTTTCTTAAATCATCCATAAGACCTGTATATGTTGCTGGATTTGATCTAGGAGTTCTCCCTATTGGACTTTGATCAAGGTATATAACTTTATCTAGCTTATCAAGTCCATCTATACTTACACCATCTATTTTTGTCACTTTTCTAGCATGATTTAAAAGCTCTTTTGCTACAGGTAAAAGAGTATGCAAAATCAAAGAAGATTTTCCACTACCACTAACTCCTGTAACAGCACAAAGATTTTTTAGTGGTATTTTTACATCAAGATTTTTTATATTGTTAAGATTTACATTTTGTATCTCAATCCACTCCTCTTGAGCCCTTCTATGATAATATTTTATCTGTTTTGTTCCATTTAAGTATTGGGCTGTTAGTGTTTTTGATTTCATAAGTTGTTTCATAGTACCATTAAATACAACCTCTCCACCATATTTTCCAGCATTTGGACCTATATCTACAATATAATCAGCAGCTTCCATAGTCTCTTGATCATGTTCTACTACTATTACTGTGTTTCCTTTTTTTTGTAGTGCTTTTAAAGTTTTGATAAGTTTTTCAGTATCTCTTTCATGAAGACCTATAGATGGCTCATCTAAGACATATAAAACACCCGTAAGTCCAGAGCCTATTTGTGATGCTACTCTTATTCTTTGAGCTTCACCTCCACTAATAGTTCTAGCATCTCTACCTAAAGTGATATATCCAAGACCAACATCAAAAAGAAAAAATATTCTATCTCTTACCTCTTTTAAAATAGGAGCTGCTATCATTTTTTCTTGATCGTTAAAATACTCAAAATTTTTATCATCTTGAAAAAAAGCATGTGATTTTTCTATTGGCATATCTAATATATTTGCTATACCAGTTGATGCTACTTTTACTGCTAAAGATGGTGCTTTTAGTCTATGGCCACCACAGCTATCACAGACCTTTTCTGTCATATATGCATCCATCTCTTTTTCATCTTTTATCATATCATAGGCTATTTTTACAACACCTTCCCATTTTCTTGTAAGCTTATGACGCTTCCATGTAAACTTTGCTTCTTCAACTCCACCATTTAAAATAGCACCACGATGATGGGGTTCAAGGCTGTTAAAAGCAATACTTGTATCGATATTTGCTGCTTCACAATACGCTTTTAACATCTTGAAATAATAACCTTTATTAAAACCATAAATAACTTTGATAGCACCCTCGTCTATTGATATATCTTCGTTGATTACCTTTTTCATATCAAGAGAAAATCGAATACCCAAACCATCACAACTACTACAAGCACCTTTTGGAGAATTAAAAGAGAAACTTAATGGCTCAAGTGGCTCAAAAGATATTTTACAATCAAAACACGCCATATGTTCAGAGTAGTGTATATGTTTTTCACACTCCATCTCTTCATAATTTAGTATCTCAACTTCAAGCTCACCAAAACTCTCTTTTAGACCTTTTTCTACATCTTGTGCTATTCTTTCTTTGTTTTGAGCTTTTACTACAACTCTATCTATAACTACTTTAATTGTATGCATTTGAGACTTACCTAAGTTTATCTCATCATCAAGCCTTACCATCACACCATCTACCATAGCTCTTACATAACCTTTGGCTCTTAATGACTCAAAAAGATCAACAAATGTACCTTTTTTTCTATTTATTAGTGGTGACATTATCACTATTTTTGAGTTTTCAGGTAGTTTTAAAACCTGATCAATAACATCACTACTACTCATTTGTGAAATTGGTTCACCACATTTATGACAATGTTGTTTTCCTACTCTTGAGTATAGAAGTCTTAGATAATCATATATTTCAGTGATAGTTCCCACTGTAGAACGGGGATTTTTTGATGTTGTTTTTTGATCAATTGCAATTGCAGGTGTTAGTCCCTCAATTCTTTCAACATCTGGTTTTCCAACTTTTCCTAAAAATTGTCTAGCATAAGCACTAAGAGATTCTATATATCTTCTTTGACCTTCTGCGTACAATGTATCAAATGCCAAAGTTGATTTTCCACTTCCTGAAAGTCCTGTAAATACAATCAATTTATTTTTTGGTATCTCTAAGTCTATATTTTTTAGATTATTTTGGTTTGCTTTAAATATTTTTATACTATCTGTCATAATGTTGCATTACCTTTATATTGTATGAAATTAATTTTTGGATTATACTATAAAGTTATAGTATTATTGATTATATCTATTTTTTAGTGATATTGTTCTCTTTAGATATTGTAGTTTTTGTGAATTCTATATAATTGTCTGGTTGTACACTTAAAATCAGTCCATAAACAACCAATAAAATACCTATAGCGATACCAATGTTGTTTAAGAACTGTTTTTTAAATCTTACTTTAGATAGATACAATGCTAAAAATGCACCAAAAACTAAAAGTAAAATTCCTAATTTCATCTATCTATTCCAAACTTCTAAGATAGTAAAGTTACATTTCTACTTTGGACTGCATTTGCTTGAGATAGCATTATTAGTCCAATTTGCGATTGTAGATTTGTTTTATTAAAATCACTAGATTCTTTTGCATAATCTATATCCATAATAGTTGATTGTGATGTTGCGATATCTGTTTTAGATGACAATGCCATCTTTGCACTAGCTTCAAAAGCATTTGATGCTGAACCATAATCACTAGCAAATCCTGCTAATTGAGAAAGTCCTGTATCTACTGCTTCTAACATAGCATTCATAGAGTCACCATTTGTTGTAAAATCAGAAAGTAAATCACGCATACTACTAGATATAGATTTTGTATCTGTTTTACTCATCTCTATAATATTATCATCACCTACAATCGATAAATCATCTGATGTTGAACCATCTGCATCTAATAAACTTTGATTGTTGTATGTAGTTGTATTTGCTATTTGGTCATATTGATCTAGATATTTTGATATTTGATCAGATATACTTTGTTTACCTTCATCACTTGTTGTAGCATTCATAGCTTTTAATGTTTCTGTTTTTATATCTTCCAAAAGCTCTTTTTGACTTGCTATACCATCTTGAGCTATTGTACTCATAGCTATTCCACTGTTCATATTCTCTATCTCTTGAGTTAATGAACTTTTTTGAATCCCTAGATTATCTGATATTTGTAAGCCAGAAGCATCATCAGCTGCTTTATTTATAGCTAATGCACTTGAAAGTTTCTCAAGTGAAGTAGTCTGAACTCCACTTAAGCTTTGAAGATTTGTGTTATACGAGGTATTAATATCCATAATATACTCCTTTATTAGTTATACTAATATTATATTTACTTATTGATTAAAAATATGTTAAATCATACAATTAACAGTATAGTTTGTAGTTCAATCATCTAATAAGTTTTAATTAAGATTAAAGGAAATAGCACTGGTAATTAAAAACTTGTTATCTATTTCAAAATAAAAATTAGTCAATGTATTGTTGTATCTTTTCAAATCACGCGTAATTTCTTTCTTAATCTTGATTAAAACTTAATAGTAGATTGAACTGGTATAATTCATGTTATCATCTAATAATTTTTAATTAGTTTATAAACTCATCTACTATTTGTTGATGGTGTTGTTTTTGTTCATCGGTCATATTTATATCTCTAAAAGGTAATAAAGGAGATATCAATATTCGTTTGATTATATTTATTGGTGCTAACAATGTCTCTTTCATAATATGTGTTGAAACTTTTGGATTTGATATATCACCATTTATATCAACACTATAAGAAAACATCTTATCATCACCTAGTAAAACATATCTAACTAAAGGTATGTAGTTTATAATAGCAGCATAATCCTTCATAAAAACAACATCCATTTTACTACTAATATTATTTTCATATAAATCAATCTTACCTTTTAAATAAAAATCAGAATGAACACCTTTTGCATTTAATTTTTTAATATCAACTATATTAGTCTCTCTATTTATATTTAGAGCTATATCTCCATTTGTTATTTTATATGATTTTAAAGAAAAATTATCTTTTGCAAACCTATAAGCATTTGGTAGTATTAAAAATGGATTAATAGCAGCAGGTGCAGAGTTGATGATTAAAAATATTTTATTTAATATTTTTGCATCTTTAATCTCAACATCTTTTAAATATATATTAGAATCAAACAAACATTGTGTCCCTTCTAAATAAACCTCAATACTTCCATTGTCTATTATATTAGACCCTGCCAAACTATTTATATAGCTATACTGTATAGAGTCTATTGTTAGATTTATATCTTCACTTAAATCCAAAGTTAAATTTGTATTATTATAATCCAACAAAAACTTTAGATTAGTATTGTTTGTATCAATCTTTATATTGTCATAGTTTACAATATGATTGTTATAATTAAAATAACCACCATTTAATTTAGCATCTATAAAAGGCAAATCCAAAGGTATCACTTCACATATACTTTTTGGTTTTGGTTTTGTAGTTTTATTTGTATCTTTTTTATCTACAGTTTCTATATAATTTATACCAAAATCATTTAATTCTAAATCAACTTTTAAAGTATCATTGATATCAATATCAACACTAAAAATATTTTTATCTTTTAT
>JAYEJC010000126.1:0-19703 GCA_034660335.1 Campylobacterota bacterium | reverse complement strand
GTAATATAAAGTTGTTGGTCATCTGGTATTATATCTGTTGAATATACAGTAACTCCACCTATAAAAAAAGTGATAGTACCACAATTTTCATCATATTCAAAAGTTCCGTTTTCATTTGTTGTTCCTGTTGTAGTAGAGTCACTACAACTATAAGATATACCAACAACTGGTGAATCTTTGAAAACTGCTTGTTTTAGATTTGTAATAACGCTATCATTATTATCAGATATAGTAGTTGAAGTGTTACTTTCTGAAGAGGAAAAACCCCCTCCACACCCTATAATTAAAAATATAAATATTAAAATAATAAATTTATATATAAAATTATAGTTCATAGTTATTTTTTATAGTTCTTAATTGTTCACAAATTTTCTAATTTTGTGATAAGAATCAATTGATACTCTCAACTCTTTTTGATAATCTTTTATAAAAGTTAAATTTTTATAAAATAATTCTGATAACAACAGCAACTCTTTGCGTTTTAAATCAAAATCCAAAAACTGATTAGTATCTAAATATTTTTTTACCCAAATAGCTAAACTATTTGCTTTATCTTCTAAATCTAATGAATCTAAATATTTTAATTCATTAAGTGCGTTTAAAGACCTGTCTCTTCTTTCCATGCTTCTATCAGTCCTTGTACCACTTTTTTTACTTGCTGAATAGAGCTTAAGTTATTATCAATTCCTGCACTAAATAGTGTCTCTATTTGATATAGATATAATCCATCAAGATAATAAGCTACATCCCCTCCATCAAAATCAAGTATATTTCTTAATTCATCAAAAATAGCAATTGAGCGATTTATATATTCAAATTTTTCCTCTATATTATCTACTTCTATAGCACTCTCTATAAAAGAAAGATATTTTATCAATCCCTCATAAAGTTTTAGTATTAGCATATACGGGTCTTCTGTGACCGCTGCTTGTTGGTTGTATACTGATAATCCCATTTATCTCTCCCAGTTTTTTATCAAAATATTATATTATATTAATACTTAAATAATATTAACTATCAGATGTTTCCATAGCTATCATCATCTCAACTCCACTAAATGCTGATTCCATTGATGCAATAATTGCACTATATGAAGCATATTGTTCAGCTATAATAGAATACTTGGCATCTAATCTCTCTAATTCTTCCTCTTTGTCTTCAGTTAATTCTTCCTCTTTTTCAATCATCTCTAAGTCATAGTTATAAAAAGTTCCATTATATCCATCTAATGCATCAAGGTAATCCATTATTTGTACACCAACACCTTTATTTGCATAATCACCTGTAAAAACACTTTGAAGATCATCAAAGTCATAATAATCGTTTTCACCATTTATAATATCTGTCATAGTATCACTATCTACACTTAAAGTACCATTTTCATCTAATTCAAACCCAAACATAAATAAGTTTTTATCGTTATTAGTTACATTTGAATGTGCTTTTACAATATCTCCATATTCATCCTCTGTATCACCATATTCAGGGGTATCTGCTCCATAATTTTGAAATAACATATTTTTAATATCTGATAAAATTGTTTTCAACATAGATGTATCTTCTACTGCTGGTTCAGAAGAATATATCTCTTCATTTAACATCTCTGTTAATTCATTGTACTGTGTCACCATAGCCTCAGCAGCAAGTAGAACTGCACTTGTATCTTTTGAAACTGTTATACTTGATTCTCCAAGACTTAATCCAGTAATTTTCAAACTACCTTGAGTAGTTAAACTACTAGATGAAACATCATAATCTATCCCATCAATTGTAGCATTTAAATTTTGTGCAACTAATGCTTGACTACCATCTGCAAAATCAAAGTTATTATCACCAGTTTCTTCAATCACAATCTCTGATCCATCTGCTGCTGATATTTTGATAGTATCCCCATCTTTTACAGCTACAAAATCAGCATGATCATCAATAAGACTTAATATTTGTTCATATGTTTTTCCATCTGTATTATCTATAACTAATTCACCATTAATTTTTAAACTACCCTCACCTAGAGTCTCACCCCAATTATCAATACTACTACTAGTCATATTTCCAAAACCAAAATCAACGCCATTTTGTGTAATTGTTAGTGCATTATCCTCTCCTGTTTCGGCACTTTTTATGACTAATCTATATATAGGATCACCATTATCACTACCTACTTCTTCCAATGACGCACTTAATTCCTCTACAGCATTAATTTCATTGATCAACTCATCATAAGTTTTTGCACTCTCTATAGCATCACCATCATCATTTAAATTATACATAGTAAACTCATATGTTTCACCTGTACTAATCTCTATTGATAGATTTTCACCTATTGTTTGCCCTTGAGATATACTATCTGAAGATTCAATACCAGTAATCATATTAGATTGATATACATCTTTTTGTGCAAGTTGTGTGATATTAACAGTAGTTGTACCCTCTTCTAAAGCTGTCATATCAACAGCATCAAAAACAGCAGAATCACCACTTGTATCAAATAGATATTGATTAAAAACATTATCATCACTAAACATATCAAAATAATCAACTATACCTTGAAATTCAGTTATTTTTGTCTTTATTTCATCTAGTTTTTCTGATTCTATTGTAAGATGGTCAATATCTTCTGTAATAGGGTCTATCAAAGATTCCTCTTCTGCAGCCCTCATTTTATTTATCATCTCACCATTTACAGACTCAGCAGCTTCTCCACCGATACTACCTATCATACTATAATCATAAGTTGGTTGTGTACTATTTGTTATCTCTGCCATAATATATCCTTTTTAATTATTAACTTTTCATACCTAATATTGTTTGTAACATCTCATCAACTACTGTAATCATTTTTGCATTTGCTTCATATGCAGCTTGATACTGTATCAAAGATATCATCTCATTGTCACTATCTACTTTAGTGATTTTATTATAATTAGTTTCTAAAGATTCAGTTACTGCTGCTTGAGATTCTTTACGAAATATAACATTTTCTCTATCATCTGCGATATTGACTCTTAGCTCTTGATAAAAAGTATAAAATGATGTTTTATTTTCTCCAGTTCCATCAAAATCAATATCTTCTTTCCATTGAATTTCAGCTAAATAATCTAGTTTTTCTTGGTCTAAAGTATTAACCATATTATCATTAAAACTAAGTGAACTAACAGACGAACCTGTAAATAAACCTATTTCTACTTTTTTATCATAATCATCATTATATGTGATTTCATCTAAACCATATACATACGAACCATCATCATTTTCAATATACCCAGAAGATAAATTTGATAATGCATAAGCAAATTGGTCTAATTGTTCTTTATAATTAGCAAACTTATTACTTTCTGAATCTGTTTGGAGATTATCCATCATAGATTTTAATCTACCACTACTAAGCTCTATCTCATCACCAAAAACTTCAATATGTATATCATCACTAGCTACCTTACTAATAACCTCATTTTTTTCTACATATGTTCTTTTTGTACTAACCTCAGCTGTAGTTGCATTACCATCATCATCTACTGTATAACCTGCTGTTTCATCATTAACAATGATTTCACCTTTGAAAGCACCCTCTTCACCTTCAATATTTGACTCAATAATCAAATAATAATCTTGATCAGTAGGTGTTCTTAATACTTTACTGCCATTGTCATCTACTGTATACGATCCATTATAGGCAGTTATATCTTTTGACATATCACTATCATTATTAATTTTATAAACCAATGATTGTATTATATTTGTTTGATCAACAACTTGACCATTAACTGTTTCACCAACAGTAATAGTAATATCATGTTCGTTATTTAAAGTATATGTGATACTATCAGCTATACCTTTTGTAGTCTCACTACTTGTAATGAATGTTACACCTTCACTAGATGTTTCAGCAATAACAGCTACATCACCTTCTGAGTCTTTATATGTTATCTCTAGTTCACCAGCGTTAGGAGATGTTATGCTCTGTATCTCTCTATCTGGATATACTGAATTCCAATGGCTAATAATATTAGCAGAATCTGCAACTATCCTATTTGCAGTTGTTTCTGCATCTTCACCAGCCACAGAAGAATCAACAAATGTTCCTAAAAAATTAACCTGACCAGTAGTGTTACCATTTACATACATTTTTTGCACTTCTGATGTTTGATCAGAGTCAGACCATGTTCCTATAGCTGTATCTATTATGGAGTCTACATATCCTGGAGTATTTGGTAATGTATATACATCTCTTTGAACTTGATACTCTTCTACTACTTCTAGACTTCTTACATTGTTGTCATGTCGTACAGCTACCAATCCTCCAAGCTCTAGCATATATTGATTTTCTCTTGAGATATCTACATCTATATACTCTGATAGTTCTTTTTCAAGTGCATCTCTTTTATCCAATAAATCAAGTTGAGTAACACTTGTATTTTGAATATCATAACTTATATCGCCGATATCCTGAAGTAAACCATTAATCTCGTTAACAGCCTCTTTTGCATTTCCTATTGTTGTGGCTTCTCTTTGTTCAATTTCACTATATAAAGTTTGAAGACTTTCTATTAATATATTTGCATTATTAGTAATATCATTTTTATATATTTCATTATCTGGGCTAGTTCTTAAATTTTCTATTGATGTAAAATATCTATTTAAATCAGCTGATAATCCACTATCGTCTGTTTCATAAAATATAGATTCTATATCCTCTAACATAATATTTAATTCATCTAATTCAGAATTTTTACTCTCTTCAGTTAAAAGATTTTGATACATATAAACACTAGTAGATCTTGATACATCTTCTACTACAACCCCTCGACCTGTCTCCCTTAAATCATTCATATCAAGTTCTGCTACATTTACAGTTCGACTTTTATACCCAACTGTGTTTTCATTTGCCAAGTTATTCATAACATTTTCAACTTGAACTTGTGATACTTTTAGTCCTGATTGTGCTATATTTAATGAATTAAACATCTTATACCCCTATTCCTTATACATATTTTATTATTACAATTCTTAATTTTAGATTAGAAAGGCCATATAGTTTCTAATATTTTGGTTCCCCAAGGTTTTGAAAGAGCATCTATCTCTTCACCATCTTTTTCATATAATATTTTTAAATTAGCTAATTGATAAGAATAAACAGTGTTATCAGGGCTAATATCATACGGTCTTATTACACCACTTATTTTTATATTTTGTTTTTGATCATTTATCAACATCTCTTTAGTACCTTTAATAAAATAGTTACCATTTTGATATGTCTGTTCAATAATAGCTGAGATAGTAGTAGTAAACTCTTCATCAGCATCTGACTTAGTTGTTCCTTTAAAAGAGTTTGTAGAAGCAGATGAAAATCCTAAGCCTGTTGCACTATTTAATTTATTAGCTGTATTTAAAGTAGAAGTCACACCAGTAGCAGGAGCAAAAAGTCCACCACCTAATGATGTAGAGTTTGCTTTAGTAGTAGTTCTTGAAGCAGATGAATCATTTGTAAGTGTCTCTTCAATCAAAATTTGAATAATATCACCAACTTGTAGATCTTTTTTATCAGAAAACAAAGATGCACCTTTTTTAGAATATAATGTTCCTTTGTTTCTTTGAACAGGCTCAAATACCTTTGGCACTTGCATAATTGGTTTTTTGTCAATGTTAATTTTTTTATCTTTACTAGAACACCCAACTAATACTAAAAGCATACAACACAATAGACTAATTTTTTTCATACTTATTCTCCACTATTGTTTTTAAATCTATAGCAATTTTAATATCTTTTGATGTACTTTTAATAAAAGCATTTACACCATACCTTATCATTAATGGTTCTAAGTTTGAATCATAATCACATACCATTAATAATAATAATTTATTTTTTACAACTTTAATAGAGTGTACATTCTCTTGACCTACTAAATCAACAATAATTGAAGCCTCTTTATATATTAAATCTTCAAATACTTTTGATTTTTTTTGTTTTTTTACTTCTGTACTTGTATTAAGCTTATTAACTAATTGATCATTTTGTGTTTTAAACTTATCACTCATATGTTGGTAATAAAAATAAAACATAACAAATAATGAGATAAAAGAGAGAGCTTTTATCAATAATCTTTTATAATCTTTCCCTTTTACTATTATAATCATTTAATCCCCTTTAAAAATATTATTTTATTACAAATGATGTAAAAAAGATATCCTTAACACTATCTCTTTTTACCTCTTCTTCATCTGTTTCATCATTAATAATATTATTAATCTCTTCAAGCATCTCCTCTTTTAACATAGCTTTCCCACCAACAGTTAAAAGCTCTTCACTACTTCTTGCACTTATTTGTCTAATAACTGCATCTATTAGCTGTGCTTTATTTGCTTCAACAATAGTAGCTATTGTTGGTTCTTTTGTTTGAAGAGTAAATGATAGTTTCATAAGTTTTGCTCTACCTTTAGCATCAGTGATATTAAGCACCAATCCATCAATCTGAGCTAAAAAAGTTTCACCCTCATCCTCTTCATCGTTTTGTTGAACTTGTTTGTCGGTAGTTTGCTCTTGTTTTGCACCCTCTGGATCTAACATACCTTTTGAATATAGAAAATATCCTATCCCTCCAACTGCTGCTAACAACACAACAACTAATACTATTAGGATGATCATCATCCCATTTCCACCACCTTTTTTCTCTGCTGGAACTTCCTCTTCATCTGCCATCTTATTTCTCCTTTTTTATATTATTTTCAGCTTTATAATGTTTCATCTTTTTCATCAACTCTGTCGCAACTTTTGTATCTAGTTTTTTTAATATCACCATTGCTCTTTTGTTTTTTAGTCTTACAAGTATATCAAAAACTTCGTCTATTTCATCATTTTTTAACATCTCTTTAAACACATTAACAACCACACCAACTTTCATCTTGTCATACATCAACATAGCTTTTGATGTAATAACTCTATTTATCTCATCTAAGATTTTTTGATTTTCATCTCTAGTTTTAATGATATTTTCTTCATCATCTTTTATTTTTTTATGAATATTTTCTAACTCAGCTTTTCTTTTTTGGTATTCTAGCTCTTTTGATTCATAAAACTCATTTAGTTCATCTTTTACAGCCATTAGTTCTTGTTTTTCTTTATATAAATTACCCTCTTGCATAACAACAGCATAAGATATATTAAAAAATATAGAAAATGCTATAAATAATTTAATTATGTTCATTTTTACTCTCTCGTATAAATTTTGATTGCATATATTCAGAAGATACTTCCTCTTCAGCTTTTATAATATTTTTTATTTTTTCTTTTTTATTTTCTTGAATGATATAGTCAAACTGCTCACTCTCTTTATTAAAACCAATAATTAAATTATCATAATATTCTATCTGTTTTTTTAGTTTTTCTTTATTTTGGGCAAGTTTTACCATATGTTCTTTCATGGTCATTTTGTGTATTTGTAACACTCGAAAGTCAGAAATAGCACCCATAATATCAACTGAAGCAGTATGCAAATAAGTATTTGTTTCTAATAACTCATCATCTATCTCTTTTATTTTTGATAATGCTTGCTGTTTTAATAAAACTTGTTGATTTATTTGTTGTTGTTTTAAATTGTATAATTGTGTAATCATCTATTCTTTTCCAAATAATATAATCATATCCCATAAATCAAGAGTATATATCTCAATATGATCTCCAACCCATGGTAAAGACATAACAATAAATATTGAAACAAAAATCATTTTTGGAACAAAAGATAATGACGCATCACTAATTTGAGTAACTGCTTGAAATATACTAATTAAAAGCCCTATTACCATACTAACAATCAAAGATGGCAAACCTAATAGTAATATTATTTTAACAGTACTTTGAGATATAGCCATCAAATCCATATTCATTATTTAATCTTTTATCTTTATAGTTATTTCAATTGTTTTATTATTTAAAAGTTGGGTTAATACAGAGAGCAATTCACTACTATTTGCTGATATCACTTTCTCCTCCTCTTGTTCATCAAGGGCTGATTCAATTTCAGCTAATGGAAGTATCTCTATATCACCAATATCTTCAAGAATTTCACCTTCTGATTCATCTACTACTTCAACTGGCTCTTTAGATGATTCAGAAATGTCATTATTCTCATCTGAAAAATACTCTTCGGGGACATTTTGTACTAATCCTTCAGCCATCTCATCACTACTGTTTGTAGATATAGGTTCACACCCTAATGCTTCTAAAACATCAGATTCAATCAATGCGTCAAGTTGTGATAAATCATCAGACATATTAATACCTCTTTTAAATTATTTGTTATGCATAACAATCAAACATCTCTTCGATTGTTGTAATCTCTTCAGCTTTAAGCTTTGGCTTTAACTCAGCCATAGCTTCAATTCTTTTATCAATATATATGATTAGATCTTTTAATTCTCTAAGACTTATATCACCCAATCCATACTGATCTAAAAAATGTTTTGATATACCATCTTTTGGAACTAAAAACTTTAAATATTTTGATATAAAATCATCTTCTATTATCTTAGTTTGATCTATCAAAAATAGCTCAGAAGGGTTTTCTTTGATAGTCTCTTTTAGTTTATCTAAAAGAATTATATCTATAATATTTCCATCTTCAATTTTAAATCTAACATTTCCATGGTCTAAAACTTTGTGGATTTCAGTTCTAAATGAATTACCACCATAAATATATATATTCACAATATTCCTAAAAATAAAATTTATTTGTTACTATTATATCTTCAATTTATTAAAGTTTAGATAAAATAACATTTAATCTATAATTTACAAGATAAATACTTTAGGAGTATCATTGAAAAAAATATTATTACTATTATTTCTTCATTTAAGTATATACGCACAAACTATAAAAGATATTTCAAATATAGTAGGTATTAGAGAAAATCAACTAATTGGTCATGGATTGGTGGTTGGATTACCTGGAACTGGTGATAAAAGTCAATTCACTATGCAATCATTACAAAATTTATTAAGAAATTCGTATATAAAAATCCCAGCATCATCAATAAAATCAAAAAATATAGCAACTGTTATGGTTACAGCAGTATTACCACCCTTTGCTAGACAAGGTGATAAATTAAAACTACAGATATCATCAATAGGTGATGCTAAGTCAATAGATGGTGGGCAACTACTACTAACTCAACTAAAAGGTGTTGATGGAAATGTTTATGCTTTAGCACAAGGTAGTATTGTAGCTAGCAATGAGATTAAAACAAGTGGATATATCTACAATGGTGCTATAGTAGAGAAAGAGATTAGCTATTCTCTAAAAGATGAAAAGTTTGTTACACTTAGTTTATTAAAACAAGATGCTCAAACAGCTGCAATTTGTGAAGATAAAATTAATGAAAAATTTGGTAAAAAACTAGCTGTAGCATACGATACAAGAACAATAGAGATCGCAAAGCCAGATAATGTTTCTATGATTAGATTTATATCTGAAATTCAAAATATAAAACTTGATTCAAATATAAAAAAGAAAATTGTTATTGACACAGTCAAAGAGATTATAATTGCTGGTTCTGATATAGTGATAAAACCTGTAACTGTTTCTAAAGATGACTTTACTTTAAGAATTAAAAAAAGTACCCTATCAAATGAGAACTGGGATGACCCAAATGTTAATGTAGGTTATGATGCTGGAGATGATGTAAAGATTGGTAATAAACCAGTCGAAGTAAATCTATTTAATGCATTAGTAAATACAAAAAATGAACCTACAATATCTGATCTAATGAGAGCTATGAAAGTTATGAAGTTAAATATTACAGATATAATAGATACAATAAAGATGCTTGATAACCTTGGTGCTATTGATGCAGATTTAGAAATAGTGAGATAAAAATATGGCAGAATTTTTAAGTCAAGATGAAATTGATGCATTATTGGATATTGCTGATGAAGATGGTGATTTTGGAGAGATTGAAGAGTCTTCAAATACAAGTGCAAAAGATAAAAGTTATGCCATTTACGATTTTAAAAAACCAAATCGTATTTCAGCAGAGCAGATGAAAGCTTTCAATGCACTACACGACAAGATGCTAAGAACAACTATTAGTGATGTATCTGCTATGCTTAGAAAAATTGTTGATATTAAACTTTATAGTATTGAACAAATGACTTATGGTGAGTTTATATTATCAATACCACAAATCACTAGTTTAAATACATTATCAATAAAACCTTTAGAGGGAAGAATTGTATTAGAGTGTAATCCAGGTATTAGTCATAAAATTATTGCTCACCTATTAGGTAACGGAGATAGTGCTTTAACCGATTCAACAGAAAAAGAATTAACAGAGATAGAGATGCAGGTATTTGATCATTTTTATCAGCTAATAGTTGGCCATCTAAAAAGAGCTTGGGATGAAGTTGCTACAATAAATTTTAAAATAGAGAGTAAAGATACAAATGCAAATGCTATTCAAATTATCTCTGACCATGAAATTGTTTTATTAGTTGTATTTGAGATAACTATTGATGACGAATCAGGATTTTTATCAATTTGTTATCCTATATCATATATTGAATCATTATTAAATGTTATTGTTGAAAAAGTATTTGCTGAAGCAAAAAACAAAAAAGTAAGTAAGAAAAAAGATATAAATACTTTGATTTCTGGTGCAAGAATGAAAATAGATGCAATGCTAGCAGAAACAGAGATGACTGTAAAACAACTTTTAAGTCTTCAAGAGGGTGATATTATATCTTTTAGTAAAAATGCAACTAGTTCATCTACAAAACTATATATAAATAACAAAGAGAAATGGCAAGCAGTAGCTGGCTCATCAAACAATAGAAAAGCTGTACAAATTCAATCAAATATTGATCATGAAAAAATGGAAACTCTTGCCTCACTTAAAGCACTAAATGATAAACGAACAGAGGAAACTAAAAAAGCAAATGATGCTATTGCAAAACTACTAGAAACAAGAAATGAGATTTAAAATAATTAGAAAATTATTCTAAAAATTAGAACTACTTTTACTATTTAAACTTTCCTAAACTAAAATTTAGCTAGAATATTTACTTTTTTAACAAAATATAAAGGGTAAATATTTGGAAAAATATTATTATGAGCTTATTATTAAGCCAAACTTATACTATGAACTATTTTTGGACTTAGCTTCTAGCTTAACTAACGATGCAATTGAAGAGCTAAATGAAACTATAATTATTCGTGGGGAATATGAATTAGATCATATAAAAGCTGGTATTGATGCATTTGCAAAAGAGCTATCAACTGCATTTGATACAGAGATAACTTGTGAAACTACAATATCAAAAAAAGAGAATCAAGACTGGATAAAACTATATCAAGAAAGTGTGCAACCAATAGAAGTAGGAGAATTTTATATCCATCCTAGTTGGAATCAACCTAAAGATGATAAAATAAATATTGTTATTGATCCAACACTTGCATTTGGTTCAGGTCATCATGAAACAACAAACACCTGTTTACAAGCTGTAGAAAAATATGTATCAAAATACGCAGAAGTATGCGATATTGGAACAGGAAGTGGTATATTAGGTATTGCTGCTGCTAAACTTGAGGCTATAGTAGATATATGTGATACTGATATAGTTGCAGTAAAAGATGCACTAAAAAACTTTGAAACTAATGGTGCAAAAGTACGATCTTCATGGGAAGGCTCAGCAAATAGTACTGCTAAAACTTATGATATAGTTATTGCAAATATTGTTGCAGATGTATTAGCTATGATATCAAAAGATATTAAAAAAATAGCAAAAGATGATGGTATCATAATACTTTCAGGTATTATGGAACAACATAAAGAAAAAGTACTAAAAAAATTCTCTGATTGTGAAATAATAGAAGAGATACAAGGAAATGAATGGGTAACTTTAATAGTTAAAAAGGGAAAATAAAAGATGAAAAATAATCAACAAAATAACAACCAAGATAATAACAATAATCCAAATGGTTTTTTTGAAAAAAATCCAATTATCGTATTTATAATATTTTCAGTTGTAACAATACTTGCATTTAAAAGTTTTTTTGGAACAGATGATATGAATATGAATGGTGGTTCAACAACATATGGTCAAAACCAATCAAAAAATGTAGCATACTCAGATATTAAAAAACTTATTGAAAATGGTCAAATAGAGTATGTCGGTATTGGTGATATGAATATAAAAGCTGTAAGTAAACCACAAAATGGTATGCAAACTACATACAGAGCAAGAAAAGTTGTACCAGATAATACACTTATACCTACTCTTGAAGCACAAGGTATTAATTATGGTGGAATCAATGAGCAAAATATCTTAGCAGATATGTTATTTGGTTGGGTTTTACCTCTGTTTTTCTTCTTTGCTATTTGGATGTTTTTAGCCAAAAGAATGTCAAAATCACTTGGTGGTGGAGCTGGTGGTATCCTTGGTATGGGTGGAGCTAAGAAGATGATAAACTCTGAAAAACCAAAAGTAAAATTTGAAGATATGGCTGGAAATAAAGAAGCTAAAGAGGAAGTATCTGAAATAGTTGAATTCTTACGAAGCCCAGATAAGTATATAAATCTAGGAGCTCAAATACCAAAAGGTGTTTTACTTGTAGGACCTCCAGGAACTGGTAAAACTCTTTTAGCAAAAGCTGTTGCTGGTGAAGCTGATTGTGAGTTTTTAAGTGTAACTGGTTCTAGTTTTATAGAGATGTTTGTAGGTGTTGGAGCAAGTAGAGTAAGAGACCTTTTTGAACAAGCAAAGAAAAATGCTCCTGCTATTATATTTATAGATGAGATTGATGCTATTGGTAAAAGCCGTGCAAGTGGTGGAATGGGTGGAAATGATGAAAGAGAACAAACTCTAAATCAACTTCTAGCAGAGATGGATGGTTTTAGTGGAGATGGAGCTCCTGTTATTGTACTTGCTGCTACAAATAGACCAGAGATTTTAGACCCTGCACTTTTAAGACCAGGAAGATTTGATAGACAAGTTTTAGTTGATAAGCCTGATTTAGAGGGTAGAATCGAGATACTTAATGTACATATCAAAGATGTAAAAATTGCTAAAAGTGTAGATATGCGAGATATAGCTGTTATGACAGCTGGACTTGCTGGTGCAGATTTAGCAAATATCATAAACGAAGCTGCACTTTTAGCAGGTCGTGCTGAAAAAAGTGAAGTTGATTCTTCTGATTTTAAAGAAGCAGTAGAGAGACAAATAGCTGGACTAGAGAAGAAAACTAAAAGAATCACACCAAAAGAGAGAAGAATAGTAGCATACCACGAATCAGGTCATGCACTTATAGCAGAAGTTACAAAAGGTGCAAAAAAAGTAAACAAAGTTTCTATAGTTCCAAGAGGACTAGCAGCTTTAGGATATACTTTAAATACACCAGAAGAAAATAAATACCTAATGCAAAAACATGAGTTAATAGCTGAAGTTGATACACTACTTGGTGGTAGGGCAGCTGAAGAGGTATTTATAGGTGAGATTAGTACAGGTGCTGGAAATGACCTTGAAAGAGCAACAGATATTATAAAATCTATGGCTACTATTTATGGTATGAGTGATTTAGATATCGCTGGTCTTATGGTACTTTCTAAACAAACAAACCAATTTTTAGGTGGTGGTCAGTCTAGTAAAGACTATAGTGATGAGATGGCGCATAACTTAGACAAACATATAAAAAACACTTTGGATGCAAGATATGAATCTGTACTTCAAACTTTAAGAGATCAAAAAGATGCTATAGAAGAGATGACAGCAGAACTTCTAAAAGAGGAAGTTATCTCAGGCAAAAGAGTACAAGAGATTATTACTAAAAATGGTGGAGTTGTATATGAAGGGGATGACCTGCATTATGAAGATGAAACACCTTCAAAAAAAGAGGAAAGCGAAGATAGTATAATCGTTGATATAAAAGAAGAGGAAAAAGAAGATGAACAAAAATAACCAAATGATTTTAAAAGAGGGTTATTTTAAAATAGCAATAGCATTGGCTATTGCTATTTTTTTAAATCTATTTATTTGTAATTTTTTAGGATATATTGGATACTTAATAACGATATTATTAGTATATATCTATAGAAACCCTAAAAGACATATCTATAGAAATAGTAAATCAATTTTATCTCCTGTAGATGGTACTATTGAAGCAATAGATAAAACAAATGGCAAATACAAAATATATATTAGAACATCAATTTGTGATGCACAACAAATAATATCACCAATTAGTGGTAAATTAAAAATAAAAAAATATTTTCATGGTCTGAATTTAAATCCTAATACCCCAAAAGCACTACTATTAAATGAGCAAATAAGTATTAAGATAGATGATATTAAAATAAAATTTATAAGCGGTCAATTTAATACGACAATAGATAAAATGAAAGAACAAAATCTTGAACAAGGTGATTTAATTGGTTTATTTATAAATGGTATTGTAGTATTAACAGTCAAAGAAAATCACAAGTTAAATGTAACTATATCTGATAAGATAAAATATGGTCAAGCTATTATTAATAATTAATTAATTAAACTTATAATAGAATATGTTAAATTAACACAAGGATATACAATGACAAAGATATTAGTAAAAAGCTCGTTAGTTGCATTAGCAGCTGCTACATTATTAACAGGATGTTTAGGCGGAGGACAACCAGAGAAAGATTTCTCAAAATGTTATAAAGAGGGTGAAGAGGTTCCTAAATGGGTTTGTAAACCTAAAATGGAAGGTGCATTAGTTGCTGTAGGTAAAGGTGAAGCTGGAGCTTTACAAGAAGATGAAGCTATGGCAGATGGAAGAGATAAATTAGCTTCTCAATTATCTATTAAAGTAAGTAATCTTATGAAAAAATTTGTAGCAACTACAGGTACAGGTGCAAGCCAAACAACTGATAAAGCTATGTCAAAAGTTTCAAAACAACTTGCTAATGAAACACTAGTAGGTACAAAACAATTTGATCAATATGAAACAAGTAAAGGAACATTATTTTTATTAGTTGGTATGCCTACAAATCAAGGTGATCTAAATAATAAAATTGATAATGCTGTAAAAACATCATTTAAAAATGATCAAGCAATGTATCAAAAATTTTTAGCTTCAAAAGCTAATGGTGAATTAGATGCAGAATTAGAAAGAGCTGGAAGTAACTAATATTTGTTGCGTATAATTTAAAAAGGTATGACAAACAGTCATACCTTTTATTTTTTAAAAGGGAAAATATGAAATTTAAAATTATGACTGGTATTGTTAGTATTCTGTTATTTACAGGTTGTTCACAAATGTTAGATAATATAATAGTGGCAAAAAAGAGTGAACCAAAGTGGTTAAATAATCCTTATATTGAAAATGATGATTATGCCGCAGTAGGATGTGCAAATGAACATTTTGATGGTAAAGAAGCACAAAAGAAGCTTGCCATCTCTCGTGCTATTGATCAATTAGCAACTTCAAAAAGAGTCAAAGTCCAAAAAGTAAAATTGATGAAAAAATCTGTTAGTGGTTCAATTAGTTCATCTAGTATGAAATCATCATCGTTGCATTCTGTTGATAATGTATCAGTAAGTACAAAAACAAAAGCAATATATACAAAAAAATCTGGGGAGATGTGTGCATGGGTTATTTTAAGATAAAAGGAAAATTAGTAATTGTTTTTTTATTACTAGGTGGATTAAACTTATTTGCTTCTAGTTATGAAGAGTTCTTAAAAGAGCAAAATAGTCAATATACTCAATACAAAGATAACATAAATAAAGAGTTTAAAGCTTATAAAAAAGCCTATGACGATGCTTTTAATGAGTTTAAAGCTGAACTAAAAGTCAAATGGCCAGAAAAAAAACCTAAAATAACAACAAAACACAAATGGGTAGAATATAGTAAAAACTTAAATCAAAGAAAAACTGTTGACTTTGAAAAAGAGGAGATAAATCTAGAAGTTATTGCTAAAACAGAAGCTGAAGCAAAAAAGAAAATAGATAAAATGTTTAATGATGTTGTAACTCAAGATATCTCTAGTGCATTTAAAAATGATATTTTAGAACAAAAAATAGTAAAAAAACTAAAAAAAAGACAGCCCATAATAAAATCAAGACAAAAAATTATTGCTAATATTTTAAATAATGAACAAAAAAAACAATTGAAAAAGAGAATAAACACACAAAAATTAGTTGTTAAAAAATATCAAGGTAAATTTATATATAAAGCAAATGTAAAATTACCTTCAAACTCTACTGTTAAAAAGGCAAAACAGTTCAAATCAAATGTAGTCAAAAGTGCTAATAAAGAAAAAATTCCAGCCTCCTTGGTCTATGCTATTATGCATAGTGAGAGTTCATTTAACCCTATGGCAAGATCACATATACCTGCATATGGATTGATGCAAATTGTACCAAGAACAGCTGGTATTGATTCATATAAATATTTATACAAAAAAAAGAAACTTTTAAGTTCAAGCTATTTATATAATTCTAAACAAAATATCAAAATAGGATCTGCTTATTTACATATATTATATTATAGATACTTAAAAAAAATAAAAGACCCACAAAGTAGATTGTATTGTGCAATTGCTGCTTATAATACAGGTGCTGGAAATGTTGCTAAAGCATTTATAGGGAATACAAATATTAATAAAGCGTCTGTAACAATAAACAAAATGAACGCAGATGAAGTTTATAAAAGATTAATGAAAAAACTTCCCTATAATGAAACAAAACATTATCTAAAAAAAGTTACAAATAGAGTATCTGCATATAATAAATTATTAAAAACAACACTCTAATACAAAGGATTTAGTATGTTTAAAAAAGGTTTGTTAATTATCGCTTCTTTTGCTATTTTAAGTGCTAGCGAATATCAAGACTGGCTTAACTCACAAAATACACAATATGCAAGCTATAAAAAATCAATGGATGATGAATTTTCGGATATGCTTAAAAAAGAATGGTCTGCATTTAAAGCTATGAGTACTCCATCTTTATTTAAAAAACCAAAACCAATAGCAGTACCTACTTTAAAAAAAGAGATTATATTAAAAACTGAAGAGATTAAAACATCTCCAAAAATCATAGCAAAACCAATTAAACTAAAATATCCAAAACAAATAAAAAAGATTATAGCTCCAAAAATTACAAACAAGTTCAATCAAATAGATATTAACTTCTTTGGTAAACAAATACCTCTAAACTACGATAAAAATAGTTTTTTTAAATTATCTAAAATAGATAAAAATAGTATTAGTAACTTTTGGCAACATATTAGTAAAAGTGAATATAAAAAGTTATTAACTCAAATAAAAGATATATCCAATACACTAAACTTAAACAACTGGGCTCAATACCAACTACTATATAAAATAGGTATGAAAATTTACAATGATAAAAATACAGCAAATCTATTTACATGGTTTATGTTAGTTAAATCAAACTATGATACTAAAGTGGGATACAACAACAATAAAATATATTTATTATCAAATATAAATCACGCTTTATACCAAGTATCTTATTTTAAACTAAATAACAAAAAATACTATATACTAGATAGCTCTGGAAAAGCAAATAGTGTAGGTAATATTTTTACATACAAAGGGGATTATCCTAAAGCAAAAAATAGATTCTCTTTTTTTATGAATCAAAGTATAAAATTAAATAATCAAACTTGTAATAAAGAGTTAAAATTTAGATTTCAAGAACAAGATTATAAAATAAATGTAAAATATAGTAATGAATTAATAAATTTTTATAAATCATTTCCACAATCTGATTATAATATATATTTTAATAATAAAAATTCATTTAATCTATCAAATACACTCTTAAAAGAGCTGCAAGTACTAATCAATGGCAAAACGGAGATAGAGGCTGCTAATATGCTTTTACGCTTTACACAAACAGCATTTAAGTACAAAACAGATCAAAAGCAATTTTCATACGAAAAAGTGATGTTTCCTGAAGAGACAATTTTTTATCCATTTAGTGATTGTGAAGATAGAAGTATATTATTTAGTTATTTAATAAAAAATTTACTTAATTTAGATGTTGTAGGTATAAAATACAAAGACCATTTAGCTACTGCTGTAGCTTTTAACTCTACTATTTCAGGTGATAAATTTAAATATAAAAACAAGTTTTATACAATATCAGATCCTACATATATAAATGCAAACTGTGGTATGACTATGCCAAACTATAAAAATAGTAAATTTAAAATAATCAGTAAATATTAGAAATTTATAAAAGATATGGTGATCACGATTGGACTTGAACCAACGACTTCCACCATGTCAAAACTATGCTCAATACATTTACTAAACTTATCTAATATAAGTTATCCTTTATAATAGTTTGTATTTAAAGCATTTTATATTACATAATGTCCTCCCTTGTCAAGACCTAACAGAATGTAGATATGAAAGGATATGTTGTGTAGTTTTATTTTGGGTTAAAATTGCTGGTTGGATAAAAAATATCTTGACAAATAAAAATATATAATATATAATACACATGAAACACAAAAAGCCTTTTAGATGAATTAGTTACTCATCGTGTAAAGGGAAGTTAAAAGGTAAGGGTTAAACCTTACCTTTTTTTATTAGTGGGAACTTTTGAAGTCAAGCGGTGGAGCTTTTATGAAAGGCTTTTTGTGTGTAGATTATTAATAATCTTAATAGTGGTTGGATTTATCCTGGTAGTACCACTTCACTAAACTACATCCAGAGGGGCTTAACTAACCCCTCGCATTACTTCATCAACTCCAAATAACTATCAATAGCATCTGCGCTGCCATTTTCTCTTTTGATTACTATACATCTGAAAAGAAACAATAGAAAATGCAATAAATATATTAAAACTTAAAAGCAAACTTTCGCCAATACCAACATTAAGTTTAATTCTTTTCCATAATCTTTGAGGGAAAGTGAGACCGATTTTTGAACATCATTAAAACTGGATTAAAGCAACTCTTAATAGTATCTATATAACTTGGTTTATATTTATTCTTGAGCATTGTATCAATAATATCTTAAATGTATTTAGTTGAATGTTAAAATGGCTAAACGGTAGTATTTAAAGTAATTAGAAGTAATAAGTATGGTGATCACGATTGGACTTGAACCAACGACTTCCACCATGTCAAGGTAATGTATAAAATCCAATAAGGCTCTTAAATAAAGTATTTATAGTAAAACAAAAAGACACATACCACACTTTTTGCCACACTTTATATTAAATATTGAGTTAACTACCCTATCTTAAATCTAATATTTCTTTGATAGTATTCATGTATTCCAGTTTATTTTTATTAATATACTCAAGATTATCATTTGTGATATATAATTCTATCGATCGCTTTAAACTCTTTAAATGCTCTTTTGAAACATACGTATTTTTAGAAACAAAATTATTTATATCTTTGCCTATCCTAGGAGTCTGTCGGATTGAGATCTAATTAATTCCTGATTTCAACTCTGATAAACCCTTTACATAAGTAGTCTATCACTACTTTTTAGCTATAATTTGAATATAAAAATAACTCTTAAAGTACTAATAAAATGAATAAATATCTTCCCTATGATAGAGACTATAATACCCCAAGAAAAACAAACAACTTTTTCTAAAGTTTAATTCTCAAAAGAGTAAAATTAAACAATAAAAATAGAGGGTGATAAAATGAGCAGAAAAAGAACAACATATAGTGCAGAATTTA
>JAYEJC010000125.1:0-5597 GCA_034660335.1 Campylobacterota bacterium | reverse complement strand
GAAACTAGAAAAAACTTGTACTAACTAATCTCAAAACTTATACTAACTAATTTTAATTTCCCTTTATTAAGGGCTTTGTAGCATTTCTTTTTTGAATATTTTTGTACTAACTATTTTTTATTATCCCCTACTTTTTTAAAGCTCTCATAAGAGAAGATGGGAACTTGGGAAACCCTATAAAGGCACCTATAAAAGTTGTACTATCTATTTTAAATTTTATTCATATAAAATAAAAAGTTAGGATATCTATATTAAAAATTATACTAACTAAATCAATAATAGTACTAACTAGAGTGCTATATAGCCCTTGTTTACTGTGATTTCTTAACTTATATACCATAATAATACATAATAATACATAGATATACCAATATAAAAAATTATTCATTTTTAAGAGAAATATTAATATAATCCTTTAAATTAATAATGGAGGAATATAAAATTAATAATGAAGAATATTTTGAAGAGATAATTCCTTCAAAAAAAACAACAGGAAAACAACAATCATTATCTTTTTTACAAAAAGATATGGATATGATACATAGTGAAAAAGTATTTAATGACTTAGTTATTGTAAACAATGATGGATCAGAAACTAGAAAACAATCAGGTGTTGTAGCAGAACGGATAAAAGACCGAATATATATGATGGTTCAAAAAATAACAGTAAGTACAATAGATAGAAATTTTTTAGAAAAAGAGTTTAAAAAAGAAGTATTACTTGATATGAATAACAAAGGTATTGTTACTATTGATAGTGAAGTTATTGATTATGCAATTGAAGATAAAATAAGAAATTTTATTAAACAAAATATTAGTAATGAATTTTTAATAAGTAAAGATGATCTACTTGATATGGCACAAGCTGGAAGCAAAAATTTATCTTATGTTCTTGAAAATATTATACCTTTTATGAATAGTTCAGAGATAGAAAAAGTTGTAGAAAGATCAGTTGATGAAAACTATAATAAAATAACGAAAAAACTCCATATTCCCACTATGCCAACATTTGGTATAAAAGAATATGATGACCAAACTAAAGGTGAAGATCAATTTATTGTTCGTATAAATCCAGATATGTTAGTAAGACTCGTAGGAATTAATAAAAATGCACCTTATGCTACTATTTATTTAGTCGCAAAAGATAAACTGGATTCAAAATATACAAGAACTTTATATGAGTTATTAGCTAGATGTGTTGGTATTATGAATAGATATGATAAAAAAATAGGGAAAGTTTCATTTACTTACAAAGAGTTATTGTTGATTTTTGGTTCAGATTTAGGGAAAAAGAAAAAACGAAATCCTAAGTACAATCCTAACACAATGCTTAAAAGTGAAGAATTTTTGGTGCAAAATGGCAACCAAATATATGAAGTTGATAAAAATGATAATATTATTCATGAAGATGATTATAAAAAAACATATAATGATTTTAAAGTTAAGATTTTAAATGTTGCATTAAATGAATATAATAATAAAACAGATTATACTATAAAATTAAATGAAATAAAACGCTCAAAACTTGGTAAAATTTCACAAAGAGGTGCTATTGAGCTTATTGAGTTTATTGTCACCGATGATAGACCCATAACTACAAATAATTATATAGCATCATTGTATTTTTTTAAGTCAAATCCAAAGAACTATACATTATCACAGATTAAAGAAGCAATTAAAACTAAAAGTAACGATTTTAATAGAAACACAATAATAGCTGATTTAAAAACTACAGAAGAGTTAATAGAGTTAGAATTGATTGAGAATAATAAAGCATTTAATATAATAAAAAATTTATTACTTAATAATCAAGAGTTAAAAGATCTATATTTTGATGATAATTATTGTGTGGTTTATAACAAAATTCTTAAAATAGATGGCAAAGCATCAAGAATTGGAGATAATTGTATAGAGTGTTTAGAAAGAATACAACTAGATTATCCTAATATAAAAGATTTAAGTTCAATAAATGAAAAACAAGTAAAAATAGAATCTTATGTTCCATTTACTATTGTGTTTAATGATGAAAATATTCGTGTAAATAAAAGAAACTATAATAATTATAAAGATCATATTGAAAAATTAATTAAGGAAAATACACCAAAGTCTTTTAAGGGATTTAAAAGTAAATTTATTAAACAAGATTTTTTAAAAACTTTTTTTCCTACTGAAAGTTAATCAAATAATGTATAATGAAAACTATATAATTAAAAAATTTGGACATATTAAAAATACACCTTTGAGGCTTATATCTACAGATGACTTAAAAAAACTTATTGAAAAATTAGCTCATGATAAGTTATTAGTAAAGGCTATGAAAGATGTTATTTTTAAAAGAGAACATATTAATGTACAAGATGAATTAAAAAAACTTGAAGAAGAAGAGTTTAAAAACAAAGAAACTATTCCAAAAAACATAATTCTTAGCGAAAATATGAGACAATATGCTTTAAACAATGATATAAAATATAATAATATTGATATATTATTCAATGAATTTTGCCAATATTATACTACAAAGGGTTATAAATCAAGAGATTGGAACAAACTATGGAACTCATGGGTAGATAAAAATATTGGATATGTACCTAAAATAGATTTAAAAGAAAAGAGACCCCTACCCTGCTCTTTAAACTTTACTTTACCAATAAATGGTGAAAAGTATCCAAGAATTTTTTTAAACGACAGGGATTACTATATAGCTGAATCAATAAGTAATAATATTGAAAATATTTTATTTGATGCAAATATTCAAATTGAAGATTTTGATAAAGTTCCTGGTATTGGATATCAAAAGTGTAAACATCCCTCCAGGGGAGAGAGGAAGTTGTATTATTTCATTGATGATGATATTGATGATATGATTTTTAAGTTAAAACTAAAAGTTATAGAAAATGACACTTTGAGTGTGAATAAGTTTAATAGATTAAAAAAATATAGTGATTATGCAAAATCAATACTAAATGAATTAAACATCGATTGGTATAATGATTATTATATAAATAATAAAACATTAACAACAAAACAAGGTGATATCTTATCATTTCATAATATATTAAATCCTACAACTAACAATCAAGAGATTATTATAAAAAAGATTTCCCCTCAAGGGAAATAATATAATATTATTTTGTTACTATTGACAATCGTAATTTATATAGATATAATTTATTTATAATTTTATACTAAAGGGAATATAACCCATATAAAGGTCAATAATTGAGCATAGATAAACCATTAGTCAAACTATCAAATATATCAAATAAAAGTATTGGAAAATATTTTAATGTCACTGAGGGTGCTGTTCGTAGCTGGGCTTTGAATAAACCAAAGACTTATGAGGAAAACTTGATTGAATATAAATTTAATACTCAACCATTTATATCTATCAAGGAATATTCAAAAAAATACAATATATCTATTGATAAAATAAAGAAAAAAATTAAAAAAGAAAAAATACCATCAATACTAAGTAAATATGATAAAAAAATAGTTGATTTTATCCCTTTTAATTCATATAAAATGTTAGAGCTAAAAAATGAAATAAAAAATTTAAAATCTGCAAAAGTGATAACACTAGCCAATAAAAAAGGGGGAGTAGGGAAGACTACAACTACAGTAAATCTTGCTTCTACTTTGTCTTTTTTGGGTTATGATGTATTAGTAGTAGATGCTGATACACAAGCAAATACTACAGCAATGTTTGATATATATATGAACAATGGATATGAAAAAACAATTGTTGATGCGATATATAGTGTAGCTAAATCCAAACCAGAACAAGCAAAAAATATTGTGGAAGATATGATTATTAGTGTTCAAGATAAATTAGGATTTATTGGAAAGCTTGATATTTTACCAAATGCGGGAACAAATGAAAATGAAAAAATGTATGAAAATATCGAAACAGAGTTAAAGTCATTTACAAATGTAAATAATGTATTAGATGATGTTTTAAGCCCTATATCTGATAAATATGATTTTATATTAATAGATACACCACCTAGGGTTGATTTAACATTAAGAATATCTGCAATGGCTAGTGATTATATTATTATGGTATTTACAGCTGAAAAGATGTCAAAAGATGGTGTCCCCTCTTTTATAGGTCCTTTGGCAGAATTTAACCATGCATATGCTAGATATAAAAATAAAGATATAAATATATTAGGTGGTATAATCAATGCCTATGCAAAAAATATAAATTTACAAAAAGTTTTTGCAGAACAAATAGAAGAAGACTTAGATAGTGTTTTAAATCGTTCTGATTTTAATTATTCATTAAATTTTATTGATGGTATGAGTTTAAATAACTCATGTCTATTTCAAACAAAAATAAGAAGATCAATAAAAGTACAAGATGTACAGCTAAATGGTCATGGCTCTTTTTTATCTAACAACTCACTACAAGAACAAATAGATGAATCAGCAGCAGATATTATTAGAGATTATTTTACCCTTTGTGATGAGATAATCAATAGAATATTTGCAAATTTATGTAATACAAATGAACTATAAAGGGTATAAAGTATGATTTTAAAGGATTTTTTAGCAACAACAAAAGATAAACAAGTTGAATATATACTATCATTGGAAACAAAAAAACAAAGAGATGATTATCTAAATAATGTGAAAAAAAAGAATAAAATAGTAGCAATGAAAATAGCAGGTGCAATTCAAAGTCAATCTAATATTGATAGCTCTATTAAAACAAAAATTATTGATTCTAAAGATATAGATAGTTTTAGTGAAGAGACTATTTTATTATCAAAATTAAAAGCAAATCCATATCAACCTAGAAAAATATTTGATAAAGCTAAAATAGAGGTTTTAGCTGATTCTATAAAAGAAGATGGATTACTACAAAATATTTTAGTTGCTAAAAATAATAATGAATATATAATCATTGCAGGCGAGAGAAGATTTAGGGCATTTCAGCTTTTGGAAAAAGAGGATAAAAGATTTTCAAAAATACCAGTTAAAATTATTGATAATGTAAAAGAAAATGACTTTAAAATAAAATCTGTTATTGAAAATGTAACTAGAGAAGATATGAATATTGTTGAAACTGCTAATGCATACAAAAATCTAAAAGATTTAGGTATGACACTTGAAGATATTAAAAAATCAACAGGTTCTAGTACATCTTTAACATCAAGATTATTAAAAATAACGAAACTAAATAGTGAAGTACAAAATAAAATTATTGAATTAGATATTAAAAGTTCAAATTTAATAGAACAAATAGCACGCCTCGATGATAAAAAGATACAAATTAAGCTTTTGATTGAGATAAAAAATGGTTTAAAAATCTCACAATTGAAAAGTAGGGTAGATAAAATGATGGAATCTACTATCGATAAGCAAATCTTAAATGAAAAAACAACTAAAAGTAAACTAGAAGATGTAAATCTTATACATAAAAATATCTCAAAACAATATAAGAAGCTTTCCCCTGAAGGGAAAATAGAAGCTGATAAATTACTAAAAGAGATACAAAGTATACAGGAAAAAATACTTATTTTAAAATAAAGACCCATTCTATTACAAAAAAGTTACATTTTTATTACATTGTTTTTTGTTATAATTGAAAATTG
>JAYEJC010000124.1:0-5746 GCA_034660335.1 Campylobacterota bacterium | reverse complement strand
TATTACACCATAAAATATTACTTTTTACCATAATTTATTTATTTTTAAGTTTATAAGATATATAATTTGTTTATTAAATTACTATTTAGTAATTAAAATTATAAGGAGTCCTAAAATGGCAAAAGAATTAAAAAAGAAAAAAGCACCAGTTAAAGTATCTAAGAAAAAAGTTGTAAAAAAAGTAGCTAAGAAAAAAGATACTAAAAAATCAAAGAAAAAAGCACCAGCTAAAGTTGCAAAAAAGAAAGTTGTAAAAAAAGTAGCTAAGAAAAAAGATACTAAAAAATCAAAGAAAAAAGCACCAGCTAAAGTTGCAAAAAAGAAAGTTGCAAAAAAGAAAGTTGCAAAAAAAGTAGCTAAGAAAAAAGATACTAAAAAATCAAAGAAAAAATAGTTCTTCACTATAATTTGAACAAAAGATACTTTTATCTTTTGTTCAATACTAAAAATAATAGCACAATCTACAAAATAAACTTTCCCATCCATTTTTAAGCATCATTTAGATACACTATTTAGATGATAGTATATGGAAAACAAACAGTATTTTACATTTTAGAGAAACATCCAAAAATTATAAAAGAGGTATATTTAACAAAAGAGTTAGATAAAAAACTTTTTAAAAAATTTATGGACTTAGGAGTCAAGATCGTAAGACCTGACAACAAAAAAGCACAAGCTATGGCAAAAGGTGGTAACCACCAAGGTTTTTTATTAAATATTGATGAGTTTGAATATGCAAATATCAAAGATATAAAAAATAATGAATTTATTGTTGTTCTTGATGGATTAAGTGATGCTGGAAATATTGGTGCGATTGTTAGAAGTTGTTATGCTATGGGTGTTGATAGTATTGTGATTTGTGGACATAAAAATTTTTATCCAACACCAATAGTAAGAACAAGTAGTGGTGCTATGCTTGATATGCCCGTAGGTGTTTATTATAATAGTTATGATCTAGCAAATGAACTAAAACAAGTTGGCTTTAGTTTAGTTGGGGCTGATATGGATGGATATGAAGTCAAATCAATACAAAGAGAAGATGGTCAAAAAACAGCTTTATTTTTAGGAAATGAATCGACAGGATTATCTGGAAAACTAAAGAAAAAACTTGATTTAAAAGTTTCAATAGGTATGTCAAACAACTTTGATAGTTTAAATGTATCAGTAGCAGCTGGAATATTAATTTACGAGTTAAAATAATTTATGTTTAAAGCTTATATTTTATATTTTTTTATAACTCTTTCATTATTAAGTGGAAGTGAACTACAAAATAAAATTGAAAATATAATAACTACTAAAAATTATCAAATACATAAACACTTAATAGAGCATCTATTTAAAAATGAAAGTGAATTTATTGTAAATAAAAATTTTAAATATTATAAAATATTTAAATTATTAAGAGAACATGGTCTTTTAGATTTAAAATTAAATCACCCATCTGATATTACATTAGAGTTTGAAACAATAGCTAAAAATAAAAAAGCTTTTAAAATTTTAAATGATACAATTAAATCTATAGGTTATAGATATTTTTTTACAAAATCATTTAAAATAGATGAAAATAAAAATATTTTATGGTCAATTAAATTTAAAGCTGAATATATAACAGATCCTGTTGTATTGATAAAAGATTTAGAGTATAAAAATTGTAAAATCATTAATGTTGAAAATAGGGGTGATAATAATTGGTTTTATAAGATAGATTTTGAAAATTCGATTTTAAAAGAAGCTTATAAAATTCAAAGTAATGAAAAGGTAAAATTCCAAAAGCCTCTACAAGAATATTTTATATTAGTAGATGATGTAAGTTCATTACAAGTAATTAGTAGGAACTTAAACAATTGGTATCCTTATATTGTTTTTTTTGATAGCTCTATGGAATATATAGATTCAATTAAAAAAAATAGAGTATATAAAGGTTTGAAAGTAAAAATCCCAAATAATACAAAATATATTAAAATTTCTGATAGTTTTAATCTTATAAATATTAAAAGAGGATTGACAGTAATAGTAAGATAGTTAGGTTTATAGTTTTTTTTAAATACTAAATATTAGTATTTAAAAGAGAATTTAAAGTTTTAAAATATAAATAATGGAGATATGACTTATGTTTGATGAGATAGAATTTGATAGAATAAAAAGATTACCAAAATATGTATTTGCAGAGGTAAATGACTTAAAAATGGCTCAAAGAAGAGCTGGTAGTGATGTAATAGATTTTAGTATGGGAAACCCAGATGGAGATACACCTGAACATATTAGAGAAAAACTAGTAGAATCAGCACAAAAAACAAAAACACATGGATATTCCTCATCAAAAGGGATACCAAAATTACTTGAGGCAATAGCAGGATGGTATAAAAGAAGGTATGATGTAGATTTAGATCCACAAACTCAATGTGTAGCAACAATGGGAAGTAAAGAGGGGTATGCTCATTTAGCTTACGCTATAACAAATCCAGGAGATGTAGCAGTTGTACCAGATCCTACATATCCAATTCACTCATATGCTTTTATATTAGCAGGGGGAAATGTGCATAAATTTGGTCTTCAATTTGATGAAGATTATAATGTTCTTGAAAATCAGTTTTTTAGTGATTTAGAAAAAGTATTTAAAGAATCAAGTCCAAAACCAAAATATGTAGTGGTTAATTTCCCACACAATCCAAGTACGGCTACAGTAACACCAGAGTTTTATACAAAACTTGTAGCTATGGCAAAAAAAGAGAGATTTTATATTATTTCTGATATTGCATATGGTGATATTACATTTGATGGTTATAAAACACCATCAATTATGGAAGTACCAGGAGCTACTGATGTTGCTGTTGAGTCATTCACTTTATCAAAATCATATAATATGGCAGGTTGGAGAGTAGGCTTTTTTGTAGGAAATACAAAATTAATTGGAGCTTTACAAAAAATAAAATCGTGGCTTGATTATGGAATGTTTACACCAATTCAAGTTGCAGCTACTGTTGCTTTAAATGGTGATCAACAATGTGTTCAAGATATTACAGATAAATATGACCATAGACAAGATGTACTTATAGAGGCATTTACAAATGCTGGATGGCCTTTACGAAGAAATAAAGCAAGTATGTTTGTATGGGCAAAAATACCTAAGTGTGTAGAGCATATGGGTAGTTTAGAATTTAGTAAAAAGTTATTAGTAGAAGCTGGAGTAGCTGTTGCACCTGGTATTGGTTTTGGTGAATATGGTGAAAATTATGTAAGAATTGCTTTAATTGAAAATGATAAAAGAATAAGACAAGCAGCAAGAAATATAAAAAAATTTTTGAAGCAATATGAAGAGGAAAAATAGATGTTAAATATAGGTATAGTTGGAGTTGGAACAGTTGGTGCTAGTGTTTGTAAAATATTAGAAGACAATAAAGATATTATTACAGCTCGTGCTGGAGTACAGATCATTCCAACTATAGGAGTTGTAAATAATCTATCAAAAAAAAGAGATGTATCTATAAAACTTACAGATAATGTTGATGATATATTAAATGATGATTCTATTGATGTAGTTGTTGAGCTTATGGGTGGAGTAGAAAAACCATATGATGTTGTAAAAAAAGCACTTGAAAAAGGTAAAGCAGTAGTAACTGCAAATAAAGCATTGTTGGCTTATCATAGATACGAACTTCAAGAATTTGCAGGAGATAATGCATTTGAGTTTGAAGCAGCAGTAGCAGGTGGAATACCGATTATAAATGCTCTAAGAGATGGTCTAAGTGCAAATCATATCGAATCAATAAAAGGTATTATGAATGGTACTTGTAACTATATGCTAACAGAGATGATTAATAATGGTGTAGAGTATGATGCGATTTTAAAAGAATCTCAAGAGTTAGGATATGCAGAAGCAGACCCAACTTTTGATGTTGGCGGATATGATGCAGCACACAAACTTCTTATTCTTGCAAGTATCGCTTATGGTATTGATGCTAAACCTGAAGATATATTAATAGAGGGGATTGAAAATATCACTAGTGCTGATATATCATTTGCTAAAGAGTTTGATTACTCACTAAAACTTTTAGGAATAGCAAAAAAAATAGGAAGTGAAGTTGAGCTAAGAGTTCATCCTGTTCTTATTCCAAACTCTGCAATGATTGCAAAAGTTGATGGTGTTATGAATGGTGTATCTGTAATAGGTGATAAAGTTGGTGAGACTATGTATTATGGTGCTGGTGCTGGTGGTGATGCAACTGCAAGTGCTGTTATTGCAAATATTATTGATATTGCAAGAAGTGGAAAATCTACACCAATGTTAGGATTTACAAAATCTCTAGAGAGTGGCTTGTCATTGGCTAATAGTGATGATATTCAAACAAAATATTATATTAGAATGGAAGTTGAAGATAAAAGTGGAGTTTTGGCAAAAGTAGCAACTATATTTGGAGATGAAAATATCTCTATTAAAACTATGGTTCAAAAAACACCTACAAATGGTGATGCTATGCTGCTTTTATCAACACATACATCAAAAGAATCAGATATTAAAACAGCTTTAGATAAACTAACATCATCTGGAATAGTTAAGTCTAAGCCATCTATGATAAGAATTGAGGAGTAGAGACTAACTCTACTCTAAATAAAATGAAAAAAGTAGTTTTATTAATATTTTTATCTTTGACTATTTTAAATGCTAAAGTGTTTTTTTATGAAAACAATAAAATAGTTTATCTAAAAAAAGATAATACAATAGCATCTACAGCTAGAGTAAAATACTTTAAAAACAGATATGGTGAATCTATAGTAGTAAAAAATCAGATTTTAATAAAATTAAAATCAATTGCTGTAATTACGGCTCTTATTTTAGAATTTGATTTAGAAATACTAAAAAAAGTAAATAACAAAAAATATATAATGCGTATAAAAAATATAGATGATGTTTTTTGGATATCAAATGAAATCAACAATAGAACAGCAGTAAGTTATGCTTATCCAGTCTATCTAAATAAAACAAAACAAAATTTAAATAAAAATTTAAATAAAAAATAAATATCTCTATTTTCCTTGAGTGATGAGTTTGTAAACATCTGTTTTCTCAATATCTAAATCATTTGAGATATCTTTTATTCTACTATTTTTATCAATACCACTTAAACCTTTTTGTTCCAATATTTTAAGTGCGTACTTTATATCAATATGACCACTTTGACTTAATTGATCTAAAGTTTTTCTACCAAGTTGTTCGGGTGGTGCTTTAATCACTTCTACTTTTGTATTTGTACTATTATTATCTTGAACAATCTTTGTTTCATTATCTCCCCAAGAACTTTTAATATCCTCACCTAGGTCCAAAAAACTTTGAAAAGGTTTTATATGATAAAGTGTTCCAGCAACAAAAATTGCATTTACAAATAATGCAATCAAAAACTCTTTTTTTGTAAATGATATTTTTTTAGTGCTATCTTTCATATAACTTATAATAGGTTTCCAGTTATAGATTATATGAAGTATTGCAAATAGTAAAAATGTAATCATAGAAGTAGTATGTAGCTCTTGATATTGTGTTTTATCCAATCCCAAAAGATGCCAATCTAACCATCTAGAGATTCTACCATGTGGAGCGATAAAGAGAATAATACCTGTATAACTCATAATTAAAAAAGAGAAACCTAAACTTAGCGATATAATTTTTTTCATTTTTAAACCTCTTGTCTTTTCCTAGAGTATACTCCTATTTTGGTATAAAGTACATTACAGTTTCAAAAATACCTTCCAT
>JAYEJC010000123.1:0-5758 GCA_034660335.1 Campylobacterota bacterium | reverse complement strand
TTAAGCTCTTTAGATAATTGGATGGAAGAGAAAGAGTATCATTCAGTAAAACAGATGATAGGGAGTATCTCTTTAGCACATACAAGAAACCCTGATGTATATGAGAGAAACTCATACATTGGTGCTCTTCAAAGTTTTAGAAGATAGTGATGAGAAAAATACTGTTTATATTAATATTTATATTTTTGGGTAACTTATGGGCAAAAGAGCAGTGTCTAAGATACGGAATCATACCTTATGCAAGTGCTATAAAGATAGAGAAAAGTTACCAAAAATGGAAGAGTTTTTTAGAAAATAAAACAGATAGATGTATAGATATAAATATAAAAAGCTCTTACAATGATATAATAGAGATGTTTAAAAAAGATAAGCTTGACTTTGCTTTTGTGGGACCATTTAGTTATATACTTACAAAACAACATGCAAAAGTTGAGCCAATTGTTACAGGGGTAACCTCAGATGGTCATGCCACTTATAAGTCACTTCTTACTGTAACAAAAAAGGTGGCAAAAGAGCTTGATATAGATACCACATTAAAAGGTGAAAAAGGGATGGCTGCTTTAAAACAAAAGCTAGAGGCACATAAGAAAAAATGGTCTATAGCCTTTACAGATGAAAGCTCCACCTCTGGATATGCAGTCCCTAGCTACTATATGAAAAAAGTACAGCTTGCCCCTCTAAAGTATTTTAAAAACAATGCCTTTGCAGGTACTCACGATGCTGCACAGCTTGTAGTTGCACACGATATAATACCTCTTGCTTTTAGTGCTCAGATGCTTTATAACCAAATGCTTCAAAACAATAAAATAACTAAAGAACAAAATATTGTTATCTGGGAGTCAGATCCTATCCCAAAATCACCAATCATAGTTAAAAGCGATCTATCAAACAATATAAAACAAAAACTACAAAAGGCTTTAATAGATCTTCCAAAAGATTATTTTCCAGAGCTTGGAAAAACAATCGGTTATTTAAAAACAAACAAAGAGAACTATATGATTATAGAAAATATTCACAACTTTTTAAAGAGGTAATTTTGAAGAAAAATTTTATTTTTATATTTATAATACTTTGGGGTATTGTATCAATATATTTTTATAAAAATTATACAAATATTAAAGAGCAAAACAAACTTATAAGTGACAAAGAGCTTTTATATAAATTTGATTTAGCTCAAGAACTACTCTACTCAAAGCTAAAAAATATCTATTATCAAGATTTTAATCAATTCACAATAAAAAAAATAATCTCACAAAACAATAAAAATAGTATGGAGCCATTAAAAACGATTGTAGAAACAAAATTTCATCAACATAAAGATTTTTTAAAAGATATAATTTTTTACAATAATAAAGGTGAGGTTTTATTTTCAACCAACAAAAGTAAAGAAGAAAAAAATCTAAATATACAAAAGCTAAACATAAACAAGATTGACATTTTTAAACTACAGTTTGAATATTTTGATAATGAGAGTAAAGTTTTTAGTAGTATAGAGCCAATAATATTTCAAGGATCAACCGTAGGATATATAAAACAGATAATAACTCTTAAAAAATTTATGGAACTATTCTTTGACAATAAGAGTTATGTTTTTTTAAAATCAAATAAAAACTTATCGGCTGAAGATTCTTATCTTTATATAAAATCAATAAATCCAAATAAACTTTTCATTGTAAAGATAATATATGAAAATAAAATAGACACATACCTAATAAAGGAACTTATTTTACAGATTATATTTAGTTTTATATTATTAGGTATTATAAACTATATTTTATACACAAAATTCAAAAAAGAGGAGAGTTTAAAAGAGAAAATATCACAACAAAAAGAGTTCTTTGAGATGATAATAGAAGCTTCTCCAAACCCTATATTTCTGAAAGATTCACAAAAAAGATACCTACTTGCAAACAAATCAACAACAAATATGTTTAATCTGTATAATCATAGTAACATTATGAATAAAACAAACAATGAGATTTGCAAAAATAAAAACTATTTAAAGTATTTAGAGAATGATGAAAGTCATACTCTAAATAATAAACAGATTGTATATAGACAAGTACTAAAGGTTGAAGATAAATATTATAAATTTACATTCATATATATTGATGATATTAAATATCCAAAAAAAGAACCAATGATACTAGGTTTTGCTACTGATATTACTCGTGAGATAAAAAGAAAAAATGAACTAAATACTCACAATACAAAACTAAAAATGGAGATTTTTGATGAGATGTCTAACAGAATGAAAATAAATGAAAAATTTAAAAAGATATTTGACAATATAGATGATGCCATGTTCACTTCAACCATTTGTAAAGATGGACAACTTTCTGCATTTATGGACATAAACACAGCTGGTATAAAATTTCTTCAACATATAAATGATAATAATGGTCTAAATCCAAATGAGATATTTAAAGGGTTTAAATTTAATTACAGTGAAAAAAATAATACTTTTGAAGTTTCAAATAACAGCTATATAGATACGATATCAAAAGATAAAGAAACATACAATACAAAAGTAAGCTGTCATATTGTACTTATAAAAAATAATCATCATGCTATTATTTTTGTTCAAAACATAGATGAGATAATAAAACTTAAAAAAGAGAAAAAAGAGCAACGGGTCCTTATAGCCAATATATTTAAAAAAGCAAGTACAGGAATTGCAGTAATAAACAAAGATGCAAAATTTATAAAATATAATCAAAGTTTTTATAAAACACTTGGCTTTAGAAGTTCAGACTTTAAAGAAAAAGACTTCTATTCATTATTTACAAAAGATGATTTAGAAGAGATAAAAATAGAACACAATTTAATATTTCAAAATAAAAAGCCAATATCAAAAGAGTATAATTTTACAACAAATGATAAAACAATCATAAATGTTATAGCTTCTTCTACTCTTATAAA
Organism: Campylobacterota bacterium; assembly: GCA_034660335.1. Classification (GTDB taxonomy): domain Bacteria; phylum Campylobacterota; class Campylobacteria; order Campylobacterales; family Arcobacteraceae; genus JAIOSF01. Next base: position 2,836 of record JAYEJC010000123.1, on the reverse strand, counting down.
AGATGAAAATGAAAACCTTGTAAGACTCTTTATCTTTGAGAATATAACCAAACAAAAACAACTTGAACTTGAACAGCAACAAAACAATAAAATAATAGCACAACAAGCAAAAATGGCAGAGATGGGGGAGATGATAGGAGCAATTGCGCACCAATGGAGACAACCATTAAATGCTATAAACGCAGCAGCAATTAAACTAAACTTTTCCTCCTCTTTAAATATACTAAAAAACGAGGAAGTGCAAGAAAAAACAAAATTTATAGAGAATCAATCCATTAAAATGTCAGAGACTATAAATGATTTTATGAACTTCTTTAAACCATCACGAAATAAAGAGATCTTTTTGGTAAATAATATCTACAAAAAGATATTTGATTTTTTAGAGCCACAGCTTAAAAATAGAGATATTGTATTAAGTCTAGAAACAAACTACGAATTGGAACTTTTTGGTTTCCAAAATGAATTTGAGCATATCCTTTTAAATATAATCAACAATGCAAAAGATGCTTTTGACTCATCAACAAACAATGAAAATAAAACAATAAAAGTATACCTAGAAGCAGATGAAGATAAAAATATAGTAAGAGTAATAGACAATGCAGGTGGTATTCCACAATCAATTCTAAATAAAATTTTTAATCCATACTTCACAACTAAAGAGGAAGGAAAAGGTACAGGGATAGGACTATATATGACAAAAACAATTATTGAAAAACACTTCAAAGGTAAAATTAAAGTAAATAACAACGAAGATGGTGCAGTATTCACTATCTTTATGCCAAAGGAATTAAATGATTAATATAGAGTATTTAACAACTGCCACAAAACAATTTACTGTACTTTGTGTAGATGATGAGGAGAAGTCAAGAACTCAAACAGAAGACCTTTTCTCAATATTTTTTAAAAATGTATTAATAGCATCAGATGGGATGGAGGCTTTAGATATATACTCAACAAATCAAAACAAAATAGATATAGTCTTTACAGATATTGGTATGCCCCAAATGGATGGTCTTGATCTATCATCTCATATAAAGAAAATAGATCCTCTTCAATATATCGTAACTATATCTGCACATCAAGATCTTAAATTTTATAATAAAGCTATAAATATAGGTATAGATGGGATGATAATCAAACCTATAACTTCAGATAAGATGTTAAATATACTTTCAAAAGCAGTTGATAAAATTACTTATATCAACAATATAAAAATTCACCAGCGCAAGTATGAAATAGTTAAAGAGGATCAAGAGGAGTCATACAAAGACCAAGTTACGGGACTTACAAATAAGATATACCTGGATAAATATCTCAATAACAACAATGAATACACTGCAATACTTGTAAATATTGATAACTTTGACATTATTAACTGTAACTATGGCTATTTTATAGGTGATCAAGTATTAAAACAGATGGCAAAATTTTTGCAATCACTTGTAAAAACAGATAAGTGTAAACTTTTTAGAGTAGTATCTGATGAGTTTTTATTTTTAGTATCAAATGAAATAGAAAAAAATAAAATTGAGGAGTTCTCCAAAGATATTATTCAAACTTTAGACTCAATAAAGATAAAAACAGAAGTGGATGAATTTCAAATCTCTTGTACTATTGGTATAAGTAGTGGAAGTGGTTTTGATATAGTAAAAGAGGCTCATATAGCACTAAAAGAAGCTAGGCAAATAGGTAAACACAAATACTACTTCTTTTCAAATAACTCACAACTTATACAACAAAAACAAAGTAACTTAAAATGGCTTTCAAAACTAAAAAAGGTTTTAAAAGAGGATTGCCTTATCCCATATTATCAACCTATTATTAATAATAAAACAAACCAGGTTGAGATTTATGAATCATTAGCAAGAATACTTGAGCTAAATAGGGTTATAAAACCTTACTACTTTTTAGAAAACGCAAAACTATTTAATCTTACTCCTAATATTGGGAAGATAATGATATCTAAAGTATTTGAGTACAGTAAAGATAAAAATTATAAAGTTTCTATAAATATTACAACAGAGGAACTTATGGATGAAAATTTTAGTTCATTTATAACAGAACAACTAAAACTATATAAATTAAAAGCCAAAAATATAGTTTTTGAGGTTTTTGAAAATATCACTATAAATAAAAATAAAACAGTTCTAAAAAATCTAGATTTTCTTCATAATAAAGGGTTTAAAATAGCTCTTGATGACTTTGGTATAAATGAGGTAAATATATCAAAACTCCACTCAATACCTATAGATTATATAAAAATTGATGCTAGTTTTATTGAAACAATTTTAGAAGATAAACAATCTTTAAAAGTTGTAGAGTCTATTATTAAACTATCAAAAAATATAGGGGCTAAAACTATAGCTGAGTCTGTAAGTAGTAAAATGATTTTTAATAAAATAAAAGAGTTAGGGATTGATTACTCACAAGGGTATTATACAGGTAAACCAAAAGAGTTTATTTAGCTTTTGTTTACTATAAAGGGGGTAGTATAAAATATCTTGGACTTGCTTTTGTATGTCCAATTACAAATACAAAAAGAGATTCTCCATTTAATGTTGAAGTTCAAAGTGAAAATATTACTGGTTTTATAATGACAGAACAAATGAAATCAATAGATTATAATTCAAGAAATATAAAACTTATTGAAAAAGCAAATCATAGATTGGGCTATTGTCTAAAAGATATATAATTTATTTAATAGCATCAATCCTGTAAACTATTTCTTATTTCTAAAAATTCATCTACATTATCAAAAAATATATCGATAAGTTTTAGATCAAAATGTTTACCTTTTTCTTCTTAAAAAAGCTCAAGTATTTTTTCATCACTCCAT
>JAYEJC010000122.1:0-20096 GCA_034660335.1 Campylobacterota bacterium | reverse complement strand
TTTGCAAGATACCTTTTAAGCTATTTTCCTTACAGGTAGTACAGTTTGCACTTACTAAGCAATATTTTTAGATTTGAACTAGCTAGCTAGTCCTACATCTAAAAATATTACTTATCAAGCACAACTTATACTATTTAAGTGCTAGTTATAATTTTGATTTGGTATAAGATAAGCGATTGGAATTCCAATCGCTAAATAGTTTTAGAAGTACTTTAAGGTTTGCTTACAAATAGTGTACCTTTATTATGAATACCATCTATCAAAAATTCTTTAGCAGCTGAGAGATCATATCCACTACATAAAAACATTTTTCTTTTTTTATCCATAATATATTGAGCCGCTTTTAGTTTTGTGACTATTCCACCTGTAGCAAACTGTGAATTTGGAGTGTGACTTTGATTTAACTCCTCCTCTTCAATAGTTGATACCACTTTTTTAATCTTTGCATCTGGATTATTTTTTGGATTTTTATCATAGTACCCATCAATATCACTAAGTATCACCAACATATCAGCACCTGCATAGTGAGTAACATGTGCAGATAACTGATCATTATCACCAAATAATTGATCAGGTGTAGTAGAGATATCATTTTCATTTAGAATAGGAAGGATATCATTTTTAAGTGTTCTATCAATGATATCTTGGAAAATTCGTGTATGTACTCTTGAATCAAAGTCCTCTTCTGTTAAAAGTATTTGAGATATAGCCACACCATAAATATCAAACTTATTTTTATAAGAGCTCATAAGAATAGGCTGACCAACCGAAGCCAAAACTTTTTTACTTGCAGGGATACTTCTATTTAACTGAACAGCAGTATATCCAGCAGCAACAGCACCAGATGAAACTAAAATAACTTCATATTTTTTTCTAGCTTCAGCAATTAATGAGACAAGATTTAACATTCTTTCTTTTGCTATAGTTGTTGTTTCTGTTAAAACACTACTACCTACTTTAAAAACTATTCTCTTCACTATGATTTCCTTTTTTGATTGTGCTTTTAATCTATTTTATCTTTTTAAGATTTATTTGGACTTAATAATAAATTAGAATTATAACTTTTGCTTGTTTTATATATTTATGATATACTAGGTAAAATCAGCAAAAAGGGGAAATGATTCATAATAAAAATAAAAAATTAGTAATAAATAATGTTTTTAAAGTTTTTGGAAAAGAACCGAAAAAAGCTTTAAAAATGTTACAAGATGGACTAAGTAAAGATGAGATATTTGAACAAACAGGTATGACAATTGGTGTTCAAGATGCAAGTTTTGAGATAAATGAGGGTGAAATATTTGTAATCATGGGACTTTCAGGTTCTGGAAAATCTACACTTGTACGACTTCTAAATAGACTAATAGAGCCAACTTCAGGTAATATATACATAGATGAAACAGATGTTACAAATCTAAGTGATAAAGAGCTTATAGATATAAGAAGAGAAAAAATATCTATGGTATTTCAATCTTTTGCATTGATGCCACATATGAATATCATAGATAATGTATCGTTTGGATTAGAACTAAGTGGTATGGATAAAGCTACAAGATATGAAGCTGCACAAAAAGCACTAGAGCAAGTGGGACTTAATAACCATGCTTTATCATATCCAGATGAATTAAGTGGTGGTATGCAACAAAGAGTTGGACTTGCACGAGCATTAGCAAATGATCCAGATATTATGCTTATGGATGAAGCATTTTCAGCCCTTGATCCACTTATACGAACTGAGATGCAAGATGAGCTTTTGGTACTTCAAGAGAAAGAGAAAAGAACTATAGTATTTATCTCTCATGATTTGGATGAAGCTATTAGGATTGGTGATAGAATAGCTATCATGCAAAATGGTGAAATATCTCAAATAGGAACACCTGAAGAGATTATTAGTAATCCTGCAAATGATTATATAAAATCATTTTTTAAAGGTGTTGATGTTACTTCAGTCTTAACAGCATCTCATATTGCAAAAAAAGTACATTCGACTATTATAAACAAAGATGGAACAGGCGTAAAATCTGCTTTACAATATATCTCTGATTTTGATGAAAACTATGCATATCTCTTAGAAAAAAGTGGGAAATATATCGGTCTTTTATCTGTAGAAACTTTAAATGAACAAAAAAAACTAGGTGGAACAATTCACGATGCTATAGTAAATGAATGTTCAATAAATGAAAACTCTCAAATCAGTGAAATCATCTCAAATATTGCAGAACACACATATCCAACAGCAGTTGTTAATGATGATGGAAAATATAAAGGGACTATTTCAAAAAGTAAATTATTGAAAGTTTTTGATGAAGGGATAGAATATGAGTAGCGATCCATGGGGAACAGCATCAACAGCACAAGAAGATAAAGTATCATCTGTAGATTGGACAGCACAAGCTGAAAACCCTATAGTTGAAGAGACAAAAAAATTTGATATTTTAAATCCATTTGAAGAGGTAATTGTACCTTTTGATGAGTGGACAAATAGTGGAATTGACTGGTTAGTTATAAACTTTAGAGATGTTTTTATAGCTGCAAAAGCACCAATTGATGTGGTACTAAAGGCTATTGAGACATTTTTATTATACTTAAATCCCTATGTTGTGATTATCTTTTTTGTATTGTTAGCTTTACAAGTTTCAAGTAAAAAATTAGCTGTTGGAACATTGGTTTCATTTTTTATTATTGGCTTTATTGGAGCTTGGGAAGAGTCTATGATCACCTTATCTCTTGTGATAACTGCTGTATTATTTTCTGTACTTATAGGGCTTCCCTTGGGAATTTGGAGTGCAAAAAGTGATACAGTTGATAAGGTTTTAAGACCTATTTTAGATGCGATGCAAACAACACCAGCCTTTGTGTATCTTATTCCTATTGTTATGCTCTTTGGAATAGGAAATGTACCTGGAGTTATTGTGACTATTATATTTGCACTTCCTCCACTAATAAGACTTACAAATCTTGGTATTAGACAAGTTCCTGAAGACCTAATAGAAGCTTCAAGATCATTTGGGGCTAGTTCTTCTCAGATGCTGTGGAAAGTACAGATTCCAGTAGCTATGTCAACTATTATGGCAGGAATAAATCAAACACTTATGCTTGCACTTTCAATGGTTGTAATTGCATCTATGATTGCAGTTGGTGGTTTAGGGCAAATGGTACTAAGAGGAATAGGAAGACTTGATGTTGGTCTTGCAGCTGTTGGTGGCTTGGGCATTGTACTTCTTGCAGTTATTTTAGATAGACTGACTCAAGAGATGGGAAACAAAGACAAAAGTGATAAAAGAAAATGGTATGAAAAAGGTCCAGTAGGACTCGTATTTAACTTAACAAAGGAGACAAAATGATAAGTAAAAAGATTTTAATTAGTGGGCTAGCTTCAATTGCATTAGCTTCAAGTTTATTTGGTGCTAAAGTAACAGCAGTTAAAACATCAATTGCAGAGGAAGGTTTTCAGCTACAAATAGTAACTGAACTACTAAAAAGAATGGGTCACGAAGTAGAGACAACAAACTCTGTTGGATATGATATAGCATACCAAACTATAGCAAACAATGCCAAAAGTGATGATGTTTATTTTATGGCAGCTATGTGGGATCCTATTCATAGTGGAAAACTAAAAGGTGTTGGTGGAGATAAAACACTTGCAATGTATGGTAACTTTATCTCAAACTGTGCTCAAGGTTATCTTATAGATAAAAAGACAGCAGACAAGTATAATATTAAATATTATAATGACTTAAAAAAACCAGAAATTGCAAAACTATTTGATCTAAATGGAAATGGAAAAGCTGATTTAACTGGATGTAGTGCTGGATGGGGATGTGAAAAAGTTATTGAACATCAACTTGACGCATACGGTATGAGAGGTGTTATTGATCACAATCAAGGTGAATATTCTGCTTTAATTGCAAATACAATTGCAAATTATAAAACAGGTAAATCAATTCTTTACTATACATGGACACCTTATTGGGTATCTGGTAAATTAGTTCCTGGTAAAGATGTTGTATTTTTACAAGTAACACACTCAGCAAATCCAAATACACCATCTACAAAGCTTTCAAATGGTGCTGATTATGGGTTTAATGTAAATAATCAAAGAATCGTATCAAATGCAAGTACTTTAAAAAACCATAAAGATATCGTAAAACTATTTAATATCGTAAAACTAAGTGTAAATGATATTAGTGGTCAAAATATGCTAATGGCAAATGGTCAAAATAAAGAGAAAGATATCAAAAGACATGTTCAATCATGGCTAAAAAGTAATGCAGCAAAAGTAAATGCTTGGATAAAAGAAGCTAAAGCAGCTAAATAATCTCAAATAGGTCATAAGTTTAATTACTTTTGACCTATTTTCTACTATAATCATTCAAAATAAAATTCCAAAGAGTAACTCATGCAAACAATTTCAAATACAATGAATGCTGTAATATTAACAGCAAATGGCAACTACGATAAACTTGAATATGTTGAAGATTTTCAAACACCAGTCCCAAAAGAAAATGAGGTCTTAATAGAGGTAAAAGCAGCTGGAGTTAATAATACAGATATCAATACAAGAATTGGATGGTATTCTAAGAATGACAATAGCTCAGATGATGCATCATGGGGTGGTGAGAGTTTACAATTTCCTAGGATTCAAGGTGCTGATGTATGTGGTTATATTGTTGCTGTTGGTAAAAACATTGAAAGCTCTAGAATAGGACAAAGAGTATTAGTAGAACCATCTTTACAAAAAGTAAATGGAAAACAACTCAAAAGTCCATGGTATTTTGGAAGTGAATGTGATGGTGGATTTGCTCAATATTGTGTAGTGTCAAGTGAACATGCCCATACTATAAATAGTGACTATTCTGATACACAACTAGCATCTTTCCCTTGCTCATACTCAACTGCTCTAAATATGATAACAAGAGCAAAGATCAATGAAAACGATACTGTACTTATCTCAGGAGCTTCAGGTGGAGTTGGAAGTGCTGCAATTCAACTAGCAAAAGCAAGAGGGGCAAAAGTAATTGCAATCACATCAGCTTCAAAAAAAGATGAGATAAAAACTTTGGGGGCTACAACAGTTGTTTTAAGAGATGATGATTTAGTAGCTACTCTTGGTAAAAACTCAGTAGATGTTGTGATTGATTTAGTTGCAGGTGAGAACTGGAGTGATTTTTTAGAGGTACTTAAACCAAAAGGACGATACGCAGTCTCAGGTGCAATAGCAGGTCCTATTGTACAACTTGATGTAAGAACACTCTATCTAAAAGATTTATCATTTTTTGGATGTACGATTCTTGAAGATGATATATTTCCAACTTTGATAAAAATAATCGAAAATAAACAGATAAAACCGCTTGTAGCAAAAACTTTTTCTTTAGAAAATATAGTAAAAGCACAAAAAGAATTTTTGAGCAAAAAACATATTGGTAAAATTGTTTTAAAAGTCGATTAGATATAAGCTCAAATTTGCTAAAATGCACCTCTTATAATTTACAATATCTAAAGGTTTAATTCATGAGTGAAAATAAAGATTTTTTACGAACAATAGTTGATGAAGATTTACAATCAAAAAAATACGATAAAGTTATCACAAGATTTCCCCCAGAACCAAATGGTTTTCCACATATTGGTCATGCTAAATCTATTTGTATAAATTTTGGTATTGCTGATGATTATAAGGGACAGTGTAACCTTAGAATGGATGATACAAATCCAACAAAAGAGGATACAAAATATGTTCAAGCACTTCAAGATGCTGTGCAGTGGCTTGGATATGATTGGGGTGAAAATGTAAAGTTTACTTCTGATTATTTTGATAAGATTTATGATTATGCTGTAGAACTTATCAAAATGGGTAAAGCCTATGTTGATAGTGTAGATGAAGAGCAAATGAGAGAACTAAGAGGTACAGTCACACAAGCAGGTCAAAGAAGCAAATATGCTTCTAGAAGTGTCTACGAGAACTTAGAGCTTCTAGAAAAAATGAAAAATGGCGACTTTAAAGATGGTGAGCATGTTTTAAGAGCCAAAATAGATATGGGTGCTGCAAATATGAAGATGAGAGATCCTCTTTTATATAGAATAAGACATGCACATCACTTTAGAGCTGGTGATAAGTGGTGTATCTATCCTATGTATGATTTTGCTCATTGTTTATCTGACTATATCGAGGGTGTTACACACTCTATTTGTACTTTGGAGTTTGAAAATAATCGTGATATTTACAACTGGGTACTTGAAACATTAAACTTAAAAACTCCACGACCATATCAATATGAGTTTGCAAGACTTGGGATTAACTATACAGTTATGAGTAAAAGAAAATTGCTTGAGTTAGTTGAAGGTGGGCAAGTAAATGGCTGGGATGATCCTAGAATGCCTACAATTGCAGGATATAAAAGAAGAGGATATACAAAAGAATCAATTATAAACTTTTGTGACCAAATCGGAATAGCAAAAGCAAACTCCACAGTGGATGTAGCACAGCTTGAATTTTGTATTAGAGATGATTTAAACAAAAAAGTTCCTAGAGTTATGGCTGTATTGGATCCTTTGAAGGTAACTATTACAAACTATGAGGGAAGTGAAGATATAGAGGGTCCATATTATCCTCATGATGTACCAAAAGAGGGTAGTAGAAAAATACCTTTTTCAAATGAGATTTATATAGATAAAAGTGATTTTCAAGAAAATCCACCTAAAGGATACTATAGACTTACTCCTAATCAATCTGTGAGACTAAGACATGGATTTATCATAACTTGCCAAGAGATTATAAAAGATGAAAATGGAAATATTGTAGAACTAAAAGTAAAATATCACGCTGATTCTAAAAGTGGAAGTGACACAAGTGGTATCAAAGTTAAAAGTGCAATTCAATGGGTAAGTGCTGCACAAGCTAAAAAAGTAGAGGTGAGAGTTTATGATAGACTTTATTCAAGTGAAGCACCAGAGAGTTTAGATGATTTAAATCCAAATTCACTAAAGATTATTAAAGATGCTTTAATTGAACCTGCTGTTATTACAAATAAACCTGATGTGAGATTTCAGTTTGAAAGGGAGGGGTATTTTTATGCTGATTCTATAGATTATAGTGATGAAAAGCCTGTATTTAATAAAATAGTTGGACTCAAAGACTCATGGGCAAAAAAATCAAACGATACAAAAGAAGTAAATAAACCTATCTCAAAAGCAAAAGCCAATAAAGTACAAATAAAAGGTGAAGTTGAGCCTATGAATGAAGTACAAAGTGCTTTATTTGAAAAATATACAAATGAGTTCAAACTAAATGCAGAAGTATCAAATATTTTAGCAAGAGATAAACAACTCTCAAAATTTTATGAAGAATCTTTAAGCACTCTTCATAGCCCTCTTAGTCTTGCAAATATTATCACAAATGATGTAGCAAAACAGATAAAAGAGAATGGAATAGAAACACTTAAGTTTACACCAGTACAAATAGCAAATCTTGTAAAGATGATAGATGATGAGACAATCTCTAGTAAAATAGCAAAACAAGTTTTTGAAACTATGGTAAAAACAGGAGAAAATCCTAGTAAAATAGTTGAAGATAAAGGGCTTGTGCAAATAAGTGATGCAAATATCATAGAGCCAATTATCGATGGAATTATTGAAAAAAATCCAGATAATGTAGAAAAATTTAGATCAGGAAACACTAAACTTTTAGGGTTTTTTGTAGGTCAAGTATTAAAAGCTACGGGTGGAAAAGCAAATCCAAAAGTTGTAAATCAACTTGTAGCTATGAAGTTAAAATAACTCAAATAAAAGTAGGAAAATATATCTCCTACTTTATCGTGTAGTTTTAGTTTAAAGCACCAATCATATCAGCAGTAACTTCTGCAACATCTTTTGTACCATCTAGTTCTACCATAACACCCATATCAGTATAAAACTTAATAAGTGGAGCTGTTTGTTCATGATATGCACCTAATCTACTTTTTACAGTATCTGCATTGTCATCTTTTCTAATCATAAGTTCACCACCACAATAATCACATACATTTTCCTCTTTTGAAGGATTGAACTCTACATGAAATGACGCACCACAAGCAGCACAAACTCTTCTACCTGTAATTCTTCCTACGATTAATTCATCTGGAACATTTAAAGATATAACTTTATCTAAAGAGATTTTCATATTTTCCATCAACTCATTTAATGCAACAGCTTGAGGTAAAGTTCTTGGAAAACCATCAAGGATAAACCCTTTTTTACAATCATCTTGGGCTAATCTATCTTGAATAATACCAATAATTGTAGAATCAGGAACAAGTTTACCCTCATCCATAAATTTTTTAGCTTCCATACCCATATCTGTTTTATCTGCAATAGCAGCTCTTAGAATATCTCCTGTTGAGATTTGAGGGATATCATATTTTTCTATTAAAAATTTCGCTTGAGTACCTTTTCCTGCACCTGGTGCTCCAAATACCATTAAATTCATATTCTATTTCCTTAGTTTTGATTTCCCATATTGTATAAAAAAAGTTGTTAATAATAGATAAATAATTTTAAATGGTTTTGGATATAATAGCTCAAAAATTAAATAAAGGAAAATGCTATGAAAAAGCTATTTTTGATTATAGGAGCGCCAGGAAGTGGTAAGACTACAGATGCCCAACTTATCGCAAATAAATATAATACTATTACACACTATTCAACAGGTGATATGTTTAGAGCAGAGGCTGCAAGTGGAAGCAAATTAGGTGAAACAATAAATAAATATATAAGTGTAGGAAATATAGTACCTATAGATATAGCTATAAAAACAATCCTTACAGCTATTAAAAATGCCCCAACAGATGTTGTTATTATAGATGGATATCCACGAAGTATTGAACAAATGGATGCATTGAACAATTATCTACAAAATGAATCTGAAGTTGATCTTCTAAATGTAATAGAGGTTGAGGTATCAAAAGAGGTTGCTATGAATAGAGTTTTAGGTCGTGCAAGAGGAGCTGATGATAATACAGAAGTGTTTGAAAATCGTATGAAAGTTTATACTGAGCCATTAGAAGATATCCAAAAATATTATAAGGAAAAAAACCTACTTAAAAAAATTGATGGAGAGAGAACTATTGAAGAGATAGTAAATGATATGGATACTTTTATACAAAGCCAAATAATAAATAGGGATATATAGATGAATTTTTATTCTGTAATAATAGGAACAGAGTTATTAAATGGTCGCAGAAGTGATGCACATTTTTCATTTTTAAATAATGAACTTCTAAAAAGAGGATGGGAACAAAAAGCAAATTTTGTTATAAAAGATGAGCCACCTTTTATAGAAGATATTTTTAATTTAGTAAAAAATGATCCAGATGCTGTGTTATTTTCTTTTGGTGGTATAGGTGCAACTCCTGATGACTACACAAGGCAAGCAGCTGCAAATGTATTTACAAATGGAAAAATGGAGATAAACGAGGGTGCAAAAAAGTGTATTATTGATAAGTTTGGTGATCAATCATATCCTCATAGAATAAATATGGCAAATCTACCCCTAAATGCAAGTTTATTAAAAAATGTAGTGACAAATATACCTGGATTTGGTCTTGAAGATAGATATTTTTTCACTCCAGGTTTCCCCTCTATGGCACAAAGTATGATAGTTGAAGCATTAGATAGGTATTATCCTAAAAACAAACAAAAATATAGACTCTCACTCAAAGCAATATGTAGCGAAAATGAACTAATAAATACAATGCAAAAAATACCACAAACGATTGATATGTCATCTCTACCACAAATAGAAGCAGATAAAAGAGCAGTTGTTATATCAATAGCTTCATACGAACAATCAGAAGTAGAAAAATATTTTAATATTTTTTTAGATTATTTAATTAAAAATAGTATAGAATACATATTAGAAGATAAATAGGAAATACTATATGGATATGGATCAAAATATATTTTATGATGAGTTTTTGAATAAATTAGCTATTTTAGAAAATACACTAGTTGATGTTCAAGATGACCTTGAAAATGATGAAAGTATAAATGAGATATTTAGGTCTATCCACACAGTTAAAGGTATTGCTGATCTTTTGTGTTTTTTTGATATCGTATCTCTTGCACATAAAGCTGAAGATATACTAGATGAGGTAAGAGAAGGAAAAATAGAACTTACAATTGAGCTTTGTGGTTTGCTCTTGGAGCTTAAAAAATTTATTAAAACATTGATTGATGATAAATTATATGGATATGATATAGATGAGGATCAAGAGAGACTTTTTGGTATATTTGAAAATGAATTTATCTCTTATATGTCAAAATCAATATTAATAATTGATAACTCTGCTTTCATTCAAAAATTAATAGAAAAAGAGAAACATGAGATAAATCACAATATAATAGTTTCATGCAATCAAAAAGATGCTATGCAGAGATTAAGAAAACACAATATAGGTTTGTTGTTTATAGATTTTAGTTCAAGTAGTACAGATGCTATGGGGACTATTATTAAAATAAGAAAAGAACAAAGATATACTGATCTACCTATTGTTATTTTGGTAAATGAAAAACCAATTGATTTAAAACATATAGGAAAAGTAACCAATGCAAAAGCTTGGTTAGCAAAACCTTTTAAAAATATTCAATTTAAAATAATAGTAGATAAGTTTTTATCAACTCACTAAATCAACCGCCTCCACATAGACCTTTGTAGTTTGTGTTTTTGATTTTTTCAAGATAAACCAAAGTATGCTCTAACACTTTTTTCTCTTCAACTAGAGGTTGCATCAATTGGTTTTTATCTGTAAGTGATATTTTTTGATTATCAACCAAAGCCATCACCTCTTTACTTAGCTCTTTAATTCTCTCATTTATGATATTTATCATTTTCATTACTTGTCCTTTTTAAGTTTGGATTATAGCATTTATTATATATATTTGGTATAATGCGATATGAAAAAACTAACCCCCTTTTTAACAATTTTAGCAATAGTATCTATAATAGTTACACTGTTTATATCTATGTCAACTTCACAAAATATGACAGTAGTTTATCTTGGAAATACAGAAAAAAAACCAATACCAATAGTAGTAGGTAAGTTTCAAGATAGTGATTGTGGTATGGTAATTGATGATATAGAATATTCAGCTCAAGTAGTAGCACCAGATGGAAAAACATGGTTTTTTCACGATCATGGCGGTATGGTAAATTGGATAAAAAATAAAAAGTTTTTAAAAGAGGCGGTTATTTGGGTATATACAAAAGATACAAAAAAATATATAAAAGCTCAAAATGCTTGGTATAGTAGAACAGATGATACACCTATGTTTTATGGTTTTGGAGCATATGAGACTAAAAAAGATGATTTAATAGATTTTGATACTATGTTTTTACATATGGTAAGAGGTGAACACCTAGGTGATCCAAAAATAAAAAAGATGCTTCTAGGAGATAAGATATAATGGAAACAATTGATATTATAAGTATTATAACAATAGCGTTTTTAGGTTCATTTGGGCATTGTATTGGTATGTGTGGTGGTATTATTATCGCTTATTCTAGTACAAAAATAGATGATAAATGGCTGAAACAAAAACAGGCATTTGCACATATACTTTATTCATTTGGTAGAATACTTACATATGTGATATTGGGTGCTATTTTTGGATTTTTAGGTGGTGTTGCTATGTTTAATAATATGGCAAATGGATTATTACTAATATTTGCTGGAATTATTATGGTACTTACAGGATTGTCTTTGTCAGGTAAAATAAAGTTTTTAACCCTTATAGAGCATTCTGTCTCAAAAAATGGCTGGTATCAAAAACTTTTCAGAGAGTTACTCCAAACAAAAACACTTATTAGTTTTTTTATTTTAGGGATGTTAAATGGACTTTTACCTTGTGGATTAGTATACTTCTTTGCTATTACAGCTGCTAGTACTGCTAGTGCTGTATCTGGAGCTTTGGTTATGCTTATATTTGGGCTTAGTACTATACCTGCATTATTTTCATTAGGTTTTTTTGTTGGTCTATTTAAAAATAGTGGATTTAGAAATATTATGATTAGATTAGCGTCTATTAGTGTAATATTGTTTGGGATATATACACTCTATCAAGGGTACTTATATATAAAATATCCAGAAAAAAGTATTTATGAATGTTGTGAGTTTGATCCAGATGAGATTGATGAAAAGAATAAATTATTAAAAAAGGAAAATAATTAGATGTTAAGTTTAGCAATAGGGGCGTATTGTATATATTTTTTAATCAATATATATACAACATTTATGCAAATAGATTATGTACAAAAAGCAAAAAAACAAGATGCAGTGATATTAACACCATCAAAATTCACAATAGCAGGAAACTATAGTGTAGAGTCACAAAAGTTAAGTATGGCTACTACTTTCTATGATTTTGTATTGTTTTTTATGTGGATTAGTTTTGGTCTAGTAGCACTAGATAATCTCACCTCTACATATACAGGTTGGCAAAAGGCTGTTTTATTTGTTGATGGGTTTATTATTATAAATTGGTTATTGGCTTTGCCTTTTGATCTTTATAAAACTTTTAAACTTGATAAAAAATATGGATTTTCAAATATGACACCAGCTTTATATATCAAAGATACTATAAAAAGTGCTGCATTATTTTTAATATTTGGAAGTGCTGTTATAGCAGGATTGAGTTTTATTATTGAGAGTTTTCCATCTTGGTGGATATATGGTTTTGTATTTATTTTTGCTATTATTATTTTGATAAATATGTTATATCCAGTGATTCGAGATAAGATGTTTGATAAGTTTGAAAAACTCAAAGATAAAGTATTAGAAGAAAAAATAGAGAAGCTTTTAGATGAAGTTGGATTTAAAAGTTCTGGAGTATTTTCTGTAGATGCTAGCAAAAGAGACAATAGACTCAATGCATATTTTGGTGGATTAGGAAGTACAAAAAGAGTAGTTTTATTTGATACGCTAGTAGAAAAACTATCTCACAATGAACTTTTAGCTGTATTAGGTCATGAGTTAGGGCATTTTAAAAATGGTGATATTTTAAAAAATATCGGTATTATGGGCTTAGTTATGTTTGTGTTTTTTGCGATATTTGGAAACCTACCAGATGAGCTATTTTTACAACTACATCTAAACAATCAACCCTATGCTATTATTATTGTTTTTATGATGTTTTCACCTATATTGTCATTTTTTCTAATGCCATTAATTAGTAGTATCAGTAGACATAATGAATATGCAGCAGATGAGTTTGGAAGTAATCTTTCAACTAAAGAAGACCTAGTAAATGCACTTTTAAAACTTGCAAATGAAAATAAATCATTTCCATTGTCTCATCCACTGTATATATTCTTTTACTATTCACATCCACCGCTAGTCCAAAGACTAAAAGAGCTTGGATATACAGGTGCTGGTATTGGTAATCTAAGTCGTGAAGATGGCTCTTTAAAACAAAGCTGTGATGCTTAAATAATGGCAAGCTATAAAAAAACCATCAAAGTGTATTCAACTCTTTTAAGAGAGATAACACATATACCTCAAAAAGAGCTTGAGATACTTATTTTGTATATAATGCAAAAAAATGTGATATGGTTACATCTAAATTATGATAAAGAGTGTGAGTGTGAAAATGAATTAAAAAAATTAGTTCAAAAAAGAGCTACAGATTATCCTTTGGAGTATATTACAAAAAGGGCTAGTTTTTATGGTGAAATATTTGAGGTTGAAGATGGTGTTTTAATACCCAGACCTCAAACTGAGATATTAGTTGAAAAAGCAGAAAAATATCTATTGGATATAAAAAATCCAACAATAGTAGAAATAGGAACAGGAAGTGGTATCATCTCTATTATGTTGGCACTATTAGTACCAAATATAAAAATAATAGCCGTTGATATAAATGATAAAGCTTTAGAGTTAGCTAAAAGAAATGCAAAAAAACATAATGTAGAATCTCAAATTAGATTTATAAATAGTGATTTATATGAAAATATAGAAGAAGATATAGAGTTTGATTTAACAATATCAAATCCTCCATATATAGCAAATAATTATAAGCTACCAAAAAATGTAAAATATGAACCATCAAATGCTTTGTTTGGTGGAAGTATAGGTGATGAACTACTAAAAAATATAATTATAGAGACAAAAAAAAGAGAGATAAAAGTACTTATGTGTGAGATGGGATATGATCAAAAAAAACCATTGACAAATTTTATTAACGAAAATATAAGTTACAAAAAGCTTGAGTTTTATTCTGATTTAGAGAAGTTTGATAGAGGTTTTGTTCTGATTAATTGATAGTTTTAGAATTGTATATCTTCTAAAGCATTATTTTGATTATTTATCATTTTATTATTTGTTTGTTGTGTTGGTGTATTTGATATTTGAGTGAAATACTCTTTTTTTCCATTAAAATATTTGATTGATATCTCATCTGGTTGATCAAATTTTCTTTTAATTTCTGGATGTATTTTTAGCCAATGTTGATAAAAATACTTAAAAGAGGGTGCTGCTGCTCTACCACCTGTTTCTGTTCTTCTCATAGGTTTGTTGTCATCATTTCCATACCACACTACAGTTTGAAGTGTTGGTGAGTATCCACAAAACCAAGCATCGACATTGTTATTTGTTGTTCCTGTTTTTCCTACTAACTGAATATTTTTTAGTTTGGCACTTCTACCTGTACCTTTTTGAACTACATCATTTAGTATTGTTGTCATTAGATAGCTTTGAGCATTTGATGTGATATAATAATCCTCTTTATCAAATACAACTTTTTGATCATATTTATTTGTTATACTTGATACTAAATATGGTTTTACCATAATTCCATTGTTTGAAAATATTGTATATTTTTCACTTAAGTCTATAGCAGATATACCAAAACTTCCAAGTGTAATAGATAGATCAAATGGGATATTTTCAAATTGATATCTAAGAAGCTCTTTGTATACAATATCAATACCTATATCAGTTACAAGATTGATAGTAGCTAGATTTCTTGAGTGCATAAGTGCATATCTTAGCGATACCAAACCTTTAAAGTTTTTCTCATAATTTTTTGGTTGCCAAGTTTTTTCCTCATTTGTACTTGAGTTGTATTTGTATGTTCTTGAGATATCTGCTAAGTTACTAGCAGTTGAATATCCAAGATCCAAAGCAACTTGATATAAAAATGGTTTAATAGAACTACCTGGTTGCCTTAAACTTTGAGTAGCTCTATTAAAAGATGATTTTTTATAATCCACCCCACCCAAAATAGCAAGTATTGCACCACTTTTATTATTCAAAACTACAATAGCCCCATTTAGTGTTTTTGTTGTACTTTTGTTTGTATCTAGATATATATCTCTTTGTTTTATCTTTTCATATCCATATTTTAGTGCATCTTTTGCGATATTTTGTGCTTGAAGGTCTATTGTTAGCTCTATTTTATATCCACCTGTTCTTAGGTCAGGCATATCTTTTTTTAGATCTTTTATAGCTTGATCTATAACATATGGTGCTTTATTTAAAGATAATGTTTCATTATAAACTGTAGGTACAAAGTTGATAGCTTTGTGATACTCTTTTTCATTTATCCAGCCAAGTGTGTTTAGTCTTGTGATTACTTGATTTCCTCTACTTAAAGCATATTTTAGATTTTTTGTTGGGTCATAAAAGCTAGGTGCCCTAGGCAATCCAACTAAAATAGCTATCTCTTTAAGACTAAGCTGGTCAAGCTCTTTGTGAAAATAACCCAGAGATGCTGTTTTTATACCATAATAGCCATGTCCAAAATATACTTGATTTAGGTATCTTTCTAAAATCTCCTCTTTACTTAGAAGTGTTTCTAATCTTATAGAGAGCAAGACCTCTTTGATTTTTCTTATTAGTTTTTTATCTCTGGTTAAAATCATAGTTTTAACTAATTGTTGAGTTAAAGTACTAGCACCCTCTACCAAAGCTAGATGTTTGATATCTTTGATAATAGCTCTAATAATCGCATCTACATTTATACCACTATGCTCAAAATAATTTGTATCCTCTATAGCTACTAATGCTTCAATTATTCGTGGTGGTATCTCATTGTATTTTACATATAGTCTATGTTCATTATGAAAAATATTTCCAATATGTTTATTGTTTTTATCAAAAAATTGAGTTGTTAGTTTTGGTTTGTAAGTTATGATTTTATCAATATCAAATCTAATTTGAGAATACAAATATATAAGCCAAACCATAAATGCAGCTATTATTAATAAAAATAGATACGCTAGTTTTTTTATCATATTCTATACTCTCTATTAGAAAAGTTTGAATTTAGTAATTGTTTTGTATATGTTTTAGATGGATTTAATAAAATCTCTTTTGTTGCACCATACTCTACAATATTTCCATCTTTTAATATAGCGATATTATCACAAATATCTTTTACTATATCAATATCGTGAGTTACAAAAATAAAAATAAAATCCAACTCTTTTGAGAGTTTTATAAGTAGTGATATTATATTTTCTTTACTTTTGCTATCCAAAGCTGTTGTTGGCTCATCTAATAATAAAATTTTTGGATTGTTGCTTAGTGCTATTGCTATTATCACTCTTTGTAGTTGTCCTCCACTTAATTGTGAGGGAAATCTATATTTAAACTCACTTGGCAACTCCAATAAACTTAGAAGTTTATCAATTTTATTCTCATCACAAAAAAATTGTTTATATATTTTTGTCATTGATGACAAAGATGAAAATGGATTTTGAGGAATAAATCCAATATTTTTAAATTCAAGCTCAAAGTCACTATCATAATCAAAACTAAGTTTAAGCTCTTTAGGGCAAAGACCTAGTATTGTTTTAAGGGTGAGTGATTTTCCACTTCCACTTTGACCAATAATAGCCAAAGATGATTTTATATCTATTTTTTGTTTAAAGTTATGAAATAAATCAACAATAATATTGTTGTTATTTTCCACTGTTAATTTATTAATAGATAAAAAAGGCATAAATTATTTTGTTAGAGTATGAACCGCTTCAACTAATTTATCAAATTTAATAGGCTTTTCCAAAATAATATCAGCTTTGTTTGTTCGCGATATCATCCTTCCATGACCAGAAACAACAACTATTGGTATAATAGGATCGATATCTTTAATCGCATCTATCATCTCATTTCCAGTCATATTTGGCATTCTTATATCTGTAATAATAATATCAGGTTTTTCCTCATTAAATTTATTTAATCCATCAACCCCATCAACAGCACTTCTTGTACTTTTAAATAGCTTGCTAAAAGTTGTTGACATTATTTCCCTAATATCTTGACCATCTTCAACAATTAATAAGTTAAGTTTTTTTAAATCTTTAACAATACTTTCTATATTCATACTTTTTTCACCTCTTTTATCAAATCTTCATCCATCTCATTAGGAATATCAATATTCATAAGTTTTAATACAGTTGGAGCTATATTGTTTAATGAACCATCATCTATTGATTTTACATCTTTATCTATAACAAAACAATATACATCACCAACAGTATGGTTTGTAAGAGTTTTGCCATCTTTATCTTTCATCATCTCGCAGTTTCCATGATCACTTGTAAGTACTACGCTATAGTTATTTTCTTTTGCTTTTTCTATGATAATTCCAAGCTCTTTATCAACAGCCTCAACAGCTTTGATACCAGCTTCAAAAACACCTGTATGTCCGACCATATCACCATTTGCAAAGTTTACTACGATGAAGTCAGTACCATTTTGTATACCATCTTGAACAGCTTTTGAAACTTCAGGTGCAGACATCTGCGGTTGCATATCGTATGTTGCTACTTTTGGAGAGGGTATTAGTACTCTTTGTTCATTTAAAAATGGCTCCTCAACTCCACCATTAAAGAAAAATGTCACATGAGCGTATTTTTCTGTTTCTGCTGTGTGTAGTTGTGTGAGTCCATTTTTTGAGATGATTTCACTTAAAGTATTTTGTGGAGTCTCTTTTGGAAATAAAATAGGAAGCGGAAGTGATTTGTCATATGCAGTCATTGTAGCTATATTTAGAGTGATTTTTTTTGTTTCAAATTCACTAAAATCACTTTTTGCCAAAGCAGTACTCAACTCTCTTGCTCTATCACTTCTAAAGTTTGCGAAAATCACACCATCGTTGTTTTGCATACCTTTGTAGTCAAAACTTATAGGCTCTATAAACTCATCAAAAATCTCACTTTGGTATTGAGAATCTATATATTGCTCAACACTTAGCTTAGTATTGTTTGATCCATTTACTATTTGATTATATGCTTTTTCTATTCTATCCCAGTTGTTGTCTCTATCCATGCCGTAGTATCTACCACCTACAGTAGCTATAGAGATATCTTCATCACATATATTTTCTATTTGTTTTGTATAGCTTTTAGCACTATCGGGTGCTACATCTCTACCATCAGTGATAAGGTGCAAAAATACTTTTTTGTTATTTGTTTTTGCTATTTTTGCTAAGGCTATTGTATGATCTATATGTGAGTGAACTCCACCATCACTTAGAAGAGAGATGATATGGATATTGTTTGATTTTGAAAGAGTATCTTTTAGTACACTATTATCTTTAAGTGTGTCATTTTGAATAGCTAAATTTACTTTAACCAAATCTTGATACAAAACTCTACCAGATCCAATACTCATATGTCCAACTTCACTGTTTCCCATTTGTCCATTTGGTAAGCCCACATGCTCCCCGTAAGTTTTTATCAAACTATGCGGTACTTCATCAAAAAGTTTATCGTAAGTTGGTTTGTTTGCATTGCAAAATGCATTAAAATCACAAGAGCTGTTATGCCCTATACCATCTGTTATTATTAGTATTGCTTTTTTTGTTGACATCTGTTTTTTTAACCTTAATATATATTTAGATATAATCACATTTATTCTAACATAACACTACTTCAAAAAGGTTAAAAAATTGTTTTACTGGTTTTATAGACATCTAGATATTAATATTTTTCAATACATCTCAATACGCGCATCGATAGCTTTTTTTATAGCTTTTATACTTACTATGTTTTTAATGCCAAAATTTATCGCTTGGGCAAAATCAAAAAAAGCAAGCCAACCTATATACGAACACGCACCAGATTCACACCAATCAAAAGTAGGGACACCCACTATGGGTGGCTTGGTTTTTGTAGTAGCTACACTCTTAGCTACAGTTTTAACTGCAAAACTTAACAATATCTATGTGATAGGGGGATTGACAACTATAGCACTTTTTAGTCTTATAGGTATCAAAGATGATTTAGCAAAGATATCTTCAAGTAAAAATGATGAGGGATTAAGTGCAAAGATGAAGTTAGTATTACAAGTAGTATCAGGGATTATTATCTCAGCTATTTTATTTTATGCTTCCCATCCTACTACGCTTTATATACCATTTTATAAGTACCCTTTATTTGATATGGGACTGTACTCTATGGTATTTTGGATACTTGTTATGACAGCTAGTACCAATGCTGTTAATCTTACAGATGGTTTAGATGGTTTGGCTACTGTTCCATCTATTGTGGCATTTTTTTCATTGTCATTGATAGTATATATTACAGGTCATGCTATTTTGAGTAGTTATCTGATTTTGCCAAATATTCAACTAGCAGGTGAAGTAGCTATCATAGGGGCTGCTTTTATGGGAAGTCTTATAGCATTTTTGTGGTTTAATTCCCACCCAGCAGAGGTATTTATGGGTGATACAGGAAGTTTGGCTATAGGTGGATTTCTTGGATATATGGCGATTGTAGCAAAGAGTGAAGTTCTTTTGATACTTATTGGTTTTATTTTTGTGATTGAAGCTATATCAGTAATACTTCAAGTAGGAAGCTTCAGGTATAGGAAAAAAAGAGTATTTCTTATGGCTCCTATACACCACCATTTTGAACAAAAAGGTTGGCTAGAAAACAAAATCATAGTGAGATTTTGGATCATAGCATTTATGACAAATCTATTAGCATTAGCTAGTTTAAAGATACGATAAAAAGGAAAAACAAAGATGAATTTTTTAGATGTGAAGACAGATTATGCTTTTAAAAAAGTGTTTGGTAGTGAAGATAGCAAAGATAAACTTATTAGTTTTTTAAATGCTCTTGTATA
>JAYEJC010000121.1:3286-41001 GCA_034660335.1 Campylobacterota bacterium | reverse complement strand
TTGGTAGATATTTTCTCCACCAAAATAAACCAAAAACTTTAAGGCTTTTTTTTGGTATTGGCTTAAGTGGTTCCCACTCATTTAAAAATAGATCTTCCTCTTTTTTATAAGTTCTTTTGCACTAATAACTGGTAACGGTGGCATTATTATTCACTTCTAATTCCCTATATTCCAAATATAGGATTAATTTCTTGCTTTTCCTCTTCACTCAATTCTATAGCTTCAGTTATATTTTTTCTTAACTCATCTAAAGTATCAGCTTGTGTATAACATCCTTTTAGATTTGGAACATATGCTATATATCCACCATCTAGTTTATCATCTTCTATTACTACTGAATATCTCATATCATATCCTTTACTTTTTTGTATACTTTAGTTGATAACAACTCTTTTTCATCTTTTGTTATTTGATATTTATTTCCTAGCGTCAAGTCCACCTTCATACCCATCTACTAAAACTTTTCATAGTATCTTCTAAATCAGTCATTGCTAATCCCCAACACATAAAAATATGGCTCAAAACTTTTCTCTACCACTTTTTTCATAAGCTCTAAGAATAGAGTGTTATTACCTGTTGTGTGAGCAGTATCAAGTGCTTTATAGTATTCTAGTCTATCTTCTACATTTATCACAACAGGTGGATATCCAGCTTTTATAAGCTCTAAGTTCATAAGTAGTCTTGAAGTTCTTCCATTTCCATCAATAAATGGATGGATACCTACAAACTCTATATGTATCCAAGAAGCAAGTTCTATAGGGTGTAAAGTTTTTTTCTTTTGTTTATACTCTTTGATAAAGTTTTCCATTTTTGATGATACTTCTATACTTTGTGGTGGTTTATGCATTGCTCCGCTTATGATTACATTTGCTTTTCTGTATGCGCCCTTATTTACATCATCTATATTTTTAAGTATGAGTGAATGGATTTGCTTGATAGTGTGTTCACTTAAAAATTCATCTTTTGATGCCAACTCTTCTATAAATAAAATAGCATCTTTATGATTGATAGCTTCAAAGTGTTCTCGTAAAAGCTTACCACCAATGGTGATACCCTCTAGAGCTACTTTTGTTTCTTGTAAAGTTAGAGTATTCCCCTCAATAGCATTTGAATTGTAAGTCCATCTAACTACTAAGTCTTCATGTAGATTTTTTACTACATCAGCATTTAATGGTCTATGGCTATCAAGTTTTGCTTTTAGTTGGTCTAAAGCTTGAAAAGTATTCATTATTCTACTGTACTTTTACAGAATTCTGATATTCTGAATTTTCTTGATATTTTTTCAAATATCTCATTTTATATCCTTTGTATTTAATATTATAACACTATACTAAGAAAGAAGAGATAAATCCAATCACTCCACCAAATACACCACCCCAAACAACCAACCATCCTAGATGTTCTTTTATCATCTGTTGTACTAGTTCTTTTACCATTTTTGGATTTAGTTCGTTGAGTCGTTGTTCTACTACTGTGTTGATTTTATCATAAATATCATCACTCATATCACTATCTCCTAGGGTATCTTTAAGTGTGTGTTGAAATGTATCTGTATGTACTATCTCATTTATAGCTTTTTTCATCTTCTTTTCAAATGGCTCTTGCAAAGGTGCTAGTGCTTGCTCACCCCCAAACATACCAAGCATTCCACCAAAGCTTGACTCCATAACTGCAGCCTTTAGACTCTGAAATGCTATAGCGAAATCTGTTTTTTCTATCACGCTAGAGAGGTCAAATTTTGAGTTTTTATCGCTAAATTCACTTTTGAAAAACTTATCAAGATTTTCTTTTGTAAAAAACTGCTCCATTATAAGGGTATGGATAGCTGTTTTAAACTGTTCAAATCGGTTTTCAACTACCCCACTTCCATAAAGTCCCGGTACTTTTTCAAACAACATATGTACAGCCAACCAGTTTGTAACTGCTCCACTTAATGCAAAAAGACCAACTGTAAGAATAATACTATTTTCAATTACTAAACCAACTACTACAATCAAACCTGCTATTAGGTTTGTTCCTAAACTTTTATCCATTATTTTACCTCTACTAACTCTATTTTATCTTTTTGTAAATATGCTATTATACCAAATAGCTGTTTATTTTTTTGACTTGGTATGATATCTTTTATCGCTTTTATATACTCTTGAACTTGAGTATTGTGTGTGTGACTTTTTTCATTTGTTGTTTTATAATCAAGTACTATATAAGCACCATTTTTTTCAAGAAGCAAATCTATAATCTTATGCTCCCCATCAAATATAAGCGACTGCTCTTTTGTGTAGTTTGCATCTTCTATTAGCTCTTTGAAAACATCATTTGATATAAGATTTTTGATTCTATTAAAAATCTCATCAAACTCAAAACTATTTAAAATATTTCCATATTTTTTCTTTGTTATTAACAATGAAGTATTTAAACTTTTTAAACCAAAATCTTTCATTATCTCTAAACAATAATGTGTAGCTATACCAAAATATTGTGCTTTTAAGTTGGATTCTTTTTGTTCATTATTTTTATTTTTATCTTGATATCCTAAATTTAATGGCAAATATGAAAGTGCCTCTTTTTTATTTTTGATAGTATCTTTTTTTGGATTTAAATATAGATGTCCAATTGTTTTACAATCAAAATCATTTAGTAAATCAAATACACTATTTTTCTCTTTTTTAAATACAATCATATTATATTTTGCTCTTGTTAATGCTACATATATTATATTTAATTCATCTCCTACTACTAACTTTTTCTCTTTATCTAGTGCATATTCATAATACTTGTCTAGATTTTCCCTTTTTTGTTTTTTGTAATATATTTTATTTAGTTCTATATCATTGTACTCAAACAAAAGTGAACCTCTATCTGGGTTTTTTTTTGTAATTCTATCAAGAACCAAAACAGTATCAAACTCCAAACCTTTTGATTTAAAAACTGTTAAAATCTGTAATCCATTTTGTCCATCACTTATCATAGTAGTATCATCTTTGGATATATCAAATACAAAATCAACTATTGAATCATAATTATTTGATATCTCTATTAGTCTAATAACATTTTCATCAACTATATCATAAAAATATGCTATATTTTTTATCAATATTTTGATATCTACTTTTTTAATATCAGCACTAAATTCAAATTGGCTAAAGTACTCATATCCTAGCAAAGAGTTAAAGTTTACTTTGTATATATCCTCTTTAAAATAGAGATATTTTACTGCGTTTATTATAGCTTTTACATTGTTTTGATTTATAAGCTTTGAGGTCATCTCTGTGACTATCTCTAGCTTTGGAAGTTTCTCTTTTAGATACTCATAGATAGCCAATACATCTCCATTTGTATATGTCAAAATGGCTATATTTGATGGCTTTATATTTTTTGATATTAGCTCTTCAACTTTTAAGAAGATATCATTATAGATATCCTCTTTTTCACTACTCATATTTACTACCTCAACTAGCCCCTCTTTTTTACTCTTGACTTTTTGGGTATCGTATGGGTAGTTTTTTATATTTTTAAAGCTATTATTCACAAACTCAACTACAGTTTGACCACTTCTATAGTTTGTATCTAATAGTTCTACTTTTAAGTTTTGATTAAAAACTGTAGCAACATAATCAAAAAGCTCTTTTGTTCCACCTCTAAATCTATAAATTGATTGTTTAATATCTCCTACATAAAAAAATGTTTTAAAAACCTCTGGATCACCTGATATTATCTCCTCTATTAAATAATAAAGTATCTTATACTGAAGTGTTGAAGTGTCTTGAAACTCATCTATTAAGATATGGTTGTATTGACTATCAAGTCTAAAATACAAAAAATCTTTATCTATATGTTTATCTAATAGATTAAAAACGATATTAGTAATATCACTAAACTCCAAAGAGTTTCTTTGTTTGTTGTATCTTTCTCTAAATAGCTTAAAATCAGCAAATATTTTAAAAAGATTTTTTAAAGTAAAACTCTCTTGTATCTGATAATAAAGTGTGATATTTTGCTGTAGATTTTCAAGATTTTTATCTAGTTCTTCTGGTGGTTTTGCTTTTTTAAAATATGTAAACTCACATAAACTATCTTTTGTAAGCCAAGTTTTTCCTTTGTCTAAGAGTGAATCTATATCTTGAAAATCAACAGCATTATATCCAGACTTTGAAACACTGCTTTTATCTATAAAATTTTTGATTATATTTGCATCTTCCATAATTGCAAATTTAACTGCCTCAAAACTTTCATAGCTATACTTTACTGTCTCTAGTTTTTCATTTTTTTCATTTAGTACTTTAAAAAGCTCTACTATTGAATTTAATTTTTTATTTTCGCTGTGTGCAAAACCAATCAAACTATCAAATTGTTTTTCATCAAGTGATATTAGAAACTTATATAAAAGTAGCTCTTCATCATCAAATTTTATCTCAAAATCATCATTTATCCCTATATATCCACTAAACTCTCTTAGGATTTTATTTATAAACTTATCTATAGTGTATATTGAGAGTTCATCTTCTATAAATTTATCTATTAAAATATCTTTTTTTTCTAATACTTCTAGTTTTTGTAGATTTGTTTCTTTGTAAATAGCTTCTAAAATATCATCATCTTCCCCTAATGAGATAAGAGTTTTATATATTCTATCTGACATTTGTGCTGCTGCTTTATTTGTAAAGGTAAGAGCTAATATCTCTTTTGGTTTAGCATCAAGCAATAAAAGTGAGATATATCTTACAGTTAAAGCAAATGTTTTTCCACTTCCTGCACTAGCTTTTAGGGCTAAAAATGGTTTCATTTAGATAGTTCTTTATATAATTTATCATTATAATTTAAAGATATTTCATACTCTTTATATTTTAGTATGCTTAGTATCCAAGGCTTATTTAATCTTTTGATATTAATATTTTTTAATAAAATAATTGTTTTTTTCTTCGCTCGTACTAAATCAAAACTTTCTATATCTATATAGAAATTTTTACTACCTTTTAGAGATATATCAGCTTTTATTTTATTGTTTTTTACTTTAAATGATTTTATATCTATATATTTCTTATCATAAGGATAGTTTACAATATCAAAGATATCTTTTTTTGTATCTTTTTTATATTTTGTTTTTATTGATGGTTTGATTGAGTATAAAAAAGAATAAAGTTTTATATTGTTTTTTACTTTTATATAACCATTGTTTGTTTTAATTATATTTTGTACTATATAGTCAAGCCATGGAATATTTAAAACAATATCAATATCTTCAAAAATGATATATTTTTTATCTTCACTTGTAGACCAATTGAATCTATTGAGTTCTATATCTAAAATATCATCTTCACCTTTTAAAAACAATGATATATCTATTTTATTTGTTTTATTATCTATTTTAAATGATTCTATTTTTATCTTTTTTGTATCAACTATTGTATTTATACCTGTTTTTACACTATTTTCTATTATACTATTTTTACCATCTATTGAGTGTGTTTTCATATCTTTTAGAACTTCTATACTCAACTCTTTTGTTGTTTTGATTATCTGATTTTGAGTTTGTTTATCGATTCCAAATATACTAAATATTTGTTCTACTGGATTTGCTTGTGTTGTGTTTGTTTCTGTTGCATATATATTTAATAAAAATATATTTACAAATAAAAATTTAAAATAAAGTTTCATTGCTTACCTTTTTGTTTATTATATTATCTCTAAACTCTTTATACCCAAACTCTTTTAAAGTATAATGAAACAATACAAAACCACTCAAACTACTAGCAAGTGCTAAACCAACTGCACCATAAGGCAAAATAAATATAAGTGATAAAACTATATTCCATGCTAGAGATTTCATTGTTATTTTTGCTGCTATTGCTTGCTTTTCATAACTATAAAGCCAAAGAGAAAATATTTTTGCTAATCCAAATGGCAAAAGACCTATTAAATACATAGTCAAAATCAAAGCTGTTTGTTGAGTATCCTCACTAGCAAATGCACCTCTTTCAAAAAGTAATTTTACTATAAAATCATCAAAAACTATACCTATAATAGTAGCAACACCCAAAACACCCAAAAGAGTATAAAAAGCTTTTCTTAAATACTGCAATGCTTTTTGTGTATCATCTTTTTTTATAGCTTTTGCAATAGTTGGAAAAAGTGCAACAGAAGTAGCAATAGCAAAAAGTGCTAAAGGAAGCTGAAAAACTCTATTGGCATAATACAAATAACTTATACTACCACTTACTAAAAAAGATGCTAACCATGTATCTAAAAATGCAGCTATATGAGCTGAACTACTTCCAAATACTGCTGGATAAAACTGTTTATAAAATTTACTTTTTTTTATATTTTGTTTTTGTTTTCTAATATTTGTTGAAAAAAACTTTATATTTAACTTTTTTATAGCTATTAGATGGCTTACAACTTGTAAAACACCACCAATAACCACTCCCCAACTCATATAATATACTATTGTATATTTTTCATAGTTTTGAGATAATAAAAGTGAAAAAATCAAAGCGATATTTAACAAAGCAGTAGAAAAAGCAGTAGTAGCAAAATGATTTTTATACTGTAAAAGTGCTGCTAAAAATGTAACCACAAATATCAAAGGTAGATAATAAAAACATATAGAGACTAATGGTGCTGCTAGGTCTATGGTTGATTGATCAAAACCAATAGCGATAGCTTTTGTTATTAGTGAAGCAAAAAGGGTAACTACAACACTTAAAAATAAAATAAAAGCTAAAAACTGAAGAAAAATAATACTAGAAAAACTTATTTTATGATTGTTTTGTGCATAAGCTGGAATAAATACTTGTGTAAAAGCACCCTCAGCGAAGATTCTCCTAAAAAGATTTGGTAGTTTAAATGCTACAAAAAATATATCACTATATATATTTGCACCTAGTATTGATGCTGTCAATAGATCTCTTAAAAATCCCAATATTCTTGATACTAAAATACCTGCACTATTTGTAAATATATGTCTTAACAATACTATCCCTACTTTAAAGTTCTTTTATATTTGGATTTAATTTTAATAAAACTAAATCTGCTAATATATTACCCAAAAGGGTAAGAAAAGCTCCAATTATAAGTATCCCCATAATCACAGGATAATCCCTACTCAATGCAGATTGGAAAAATAATAAACCCATACCATCTATACTAAAGATAGTTTCAAGTATCACACTCCCACCTATAATTCCTGGCAAACTAAGACCCAAAAGTGTAATAACAGGTGGATATAGATTTGGTAAGATATAAAATCTTAGTATTTTATTGTTTGTCAAACCTCTAGCTTTTGCAAAAAATATATAATCACTTTTTAAAATCTCAATTGTAAGTGAACGAATATACAAAGTCAAACTGCCAATTCCACCAAATATGATGATACTAATTGGTAAAATAAGATGCCATGCCGTATCTAAATAGTATTCTAAGCTATTAGGTTCAATATCACTACTATGAAGTCCAGCTATTGGTAAAACTTCAAAATTAACAGAAAAAATCAGTACACCTAATAGTGCTAAATAAAATGAAGGCAAAGAGAAACTCAAAAGAGAAAGCTGAGCTACAAACTTATCAAATAATTTATTTTGATTTAAAGCAGCTTTGATACCTAAATAAAGTGACAATACAAATATAGCCATCATACTAATAATATTTATTGTAAGTGTAATAGGTATTCTACTGATTATCTCATCTTTTACCATTGCACCACTACTAAAAGATATACCAAAATCTAAAAAAGATATATTTTTTATCCATGAAAAAAATTGAACATATAATGGCTTGTCAAGTCCATATATCTCTTTTAGATGCTCTACTGATTCTGGAGTGATGTTTGGATTTAGTTCACCTGAAGCAAAAAAACTATTTGGTGCTAAGTTTATAGCAACAAATGATATAAGAGATATGATAAATAACATAACAAAAAGATAGATGATTTTTTTTAATATTATTGATTTTATTTTTATCCTATATCCTTAAATATATCATCCACTAGTATATCAACCTCTACACAATCTATAGTAATAGTATCGTTTAGGCTATACCCTTTTATATAGTAGTACTTTTTATTGTCTAAGATATATTTATCTATTATTTTTAATTCTATGTTTATGATATAATACTCTTTTATACCACTTAGCTCATATAGCTCTTTTTTGACACCTTTATCTTTACTTGCTGTTGATGGTGACAACACCTCAAACACAGCACAAGGTATATCTAGGTCTTGACATATAATCATAACATCTGGTTGTACTACTGATATATCATCTTTGTTTTTTAGTTTTATATCGTATGGTGCTATTCTTGGTTTGCATTTATCTTTTTTACTTGTCTGTTTAAGATAATAAGCTAAATTAAATACAGCATCTTGATGCTTGGCACTTGCTCCACTGTTCATATATATCTCACCAAAGATTAACTCTACCATCTCATTTTCTTTTGTTGTTCTATCTATATCTAAATAATCTTGATATGTATAGTTTTCTAATTTTAAAGCTTCCATATTTTTTCCTATTATTTTATTGTTGTACTATATCATAATATATCAAATATTTATATCAAATTAAAACTACCACAGCAACAGCAAATCCACCATCGTGTGTAATACTTAATGATGAGTTTTGAATTTTGAATTTTTTTCGTACTCTTTTTTTATATTTTATTTTTGGAGCATTATTTTTTGTTTTTTTTATTTTAATATCAAAAAAACTACACTCTTTTCCTATACCTGTACCAATAGCTTTACTTGCAGCTTCTTTAGCAGCCCAAAAACCAGCTGCAGTTGATGGGTTTTTTACCAATAAAATCTCTTTTTTTGTTAAATACCTTTTTAGAGCTTTAGTGCCAAAGCGATTTATCATCTTTTCAATTCGTGAAACTGATGTGATATCTATACCAATCATTTTGTACTCTTAGAGGTGAGCAAATATCTTTCAAGTATTATTTTTGCAGCCATACTATCAAGTCTTCCATCTCTTTTGTGTTTGAAAACACCTTTTGTCATCTCTTTTGCTTCTTGTGTACTTAAGTTTTCATTTTGAAATACAATTTCACCATCAAACTCAAGTAGCTTTGAGAAGTGATCTACCCTTTTTTTCATATCTTCACTAGCTTTGGGATATCCTATAACTAAAGTATCTATGCTCCACTCTTTTAGAAATTTATCAACATCGCTGCTTGCTTGATTTCTGTTTTTTCTTAGTATTGCCTCTTTGGGATTTACTATACCAGAAGCTAGACTAATAGCACACCCTATTCTTTTTAGACCTACATCTATACTTGCATATTTTTTTTCCATATTTTACAACTCCAACCTAAGTTACTCTCTTGCTCGTTCCCAATGGGAATGTATACTATGCTCGTTCCCATCGTTCCTGATGGGAATGCATACTTATATTTATCATTTAGTTTAATAACTCACTTGCTATATCAAATTTATTTGCAGTCATTATATGAACTTTTGGATGGATATCTTGAATTGATTTTAATAAACTAGAGCTAAGCTCCATACCAACTTTTCGCTCCTCCTCTTTATCAATTTTACTAGCAATTGTAAGTTTATCAATCCAATCTTGAGGTACATAAATACCAGGTACATGAGATGAAAGAAATTGTGCTGTTCTTAGCTGAGTAATAGGAAATACCCCTAAAATAAGCTGTGATTTATCTCTATCGTCATTGAATCCATCTTTTGCACTGTTGAAATACTTGATTAAATCTTGAGCGTTTTTTATATCATATACAGGTTGTGTGATTATACCTTTTGTACCATTTTGTATTTTTTTGAACATTTTCTTCTCTAAACTTTTCATATTTTTTGCATAAGAGTTTATAACTGAAAATGGATATATTTGTTTTGGTGCAGTTTTAAATGGTTTTCCTGAATAATCCATACCATTGTTAAATGAGTTTATAACCTCTAGTAGCATATTTGAGTTTGATTCAAATACACCTTTTGTGTGTGGCTGATCAGACATATGAGCTGGATCTCCAGTAAGAGCTAAAATAGCTCTCACATCAAAATCATTTCCACCAAGAAGATCACTTTGAAGTGCTATTTTATTTCTATCTCTCATACTCATTGTTGTTATTACTGGTTTATTAAATCTTTGTTGTAATTTAATACTTGCAAACATCGCATTGTATTTTAACTTTGCTAGTGGATTATCTGTTGTACTAAAACCATCTACTAAATTTTGTAAATTGTATTGTTCTATTTTATCTATTATATTATCAAATATTGGCTCATGTGATGGGGTAGTCTCTAAAGTTGTATATTTATCTTCTTGTAATTTTTGTATTAGTTGTTTAAACATCTATATTAAACCTTTTTTAGTTAATCAATTCATCCAAAGATGAAATGTGATATAATCAATATTATATCATAAAATTATAAAGGTTACAAAATATGAAATTAGCAGTATTTGATTTTGATTCTACACTTATGGATGGGGAAACTATAGATTTTTTTGCTCGTGAGCTTGGACTTGAAGAAAAGGTAGCAGAAATAACAGACAAAGCTATGAATGGAGAGTTGGATTTTTTTGAAAGTTTAATCACTAGAGTGGAACTACTAAAAGGTTTGGAGTATGAAAAAGTTGTACAAATAGGAAAAACTCTACCTTTGATGCCAGGTGCACTTGAGATTGTACCTGCACTTCAAGCAAAAGGATACAAAGTGATATGTTTTAGTGGTGGATTTAGAGTAGGAACAAGTCCAGCCAAAGATATTCTAGGACTTGATGCAGATTTTTCAAATGTCTTACACCACAAAGATGGAAAACTTACAGGTCTTGTAGGTGGAGATATGATGTTTGATTATAGCAAAGGTGATATGATAGTACGGCTACAAAATATTTTAGGTATATCAAGAGAAAATACACTAGTAGTTGGTGATGGTGCAAACGATAGAAGTATGTTTGCCCAAGCTGATACAAGAATAGCATTTTGTGCAAAAGATATTCTTAAAAAAGAAGCTAATATTGTTATTGATACAAAAGATTTAACAAAAATATTAGATCATATAAAGTAGGATAAAAAATGAAAAAACTATTATATAGTTCACTACTATTAAGTACTGTACTTTATGCAAATAACACACTATATAAAGGGTGTGGAATTGATGAATCACAAGCTAGATTAAATTTAGCAAACAATATATCAACAAAAATAGAATCTACTACATTTCTAGAAAAATCTTCAAGTTCTATTTTCGGTATTGATATGTTGTCAAAAAGTTTTAAAAAAAACTCAAAACAATCAACAAACTTAACCTTAAAAGATATTAATATAATAAAAGAGGATAAAAAAACTTGTGCAACTATAAGTAAAACTAAACTTTTAGAACTAACAAAAGAGCTAGTTTCACAAGTACTACAATACAATGAATCATCACTACCAAGATATGAAAAAGATAAAGTAATCAAAATATCAGACTATCTTACAGATATAAAAAATACAATTGTGTTGGTTGGTGTATTTAAAACTAATTTTCCAAATAATAGTTTGGATAGATTACATAAAAAAGAGAAACTTTTTATAAATCTAAGATCAAAATACAATTCACAGTTTGCAAAAATAACAATTATTGGAAAATATGATAATTTAAAAATTGATAATAATAGCGTAAAACAGAATAAAGAGCAGTTTTTAAAAGCAGGTATACACAAATACAATATAAAATCTAAAAACCACTGTTTAGTAGAGGGTGAATTTGAATTAAAAAAGAATCAAGATTTTGAAACTGTAATTAATATGAATGATTATAACTATCCATATATTATTATAAATTCAAATAAAAAAAATGCTAAATTCACTCTTGATAATGAGCAAAAAAAACTTGAAAAAAAATATACTATAAATACTTGCGATAATAGTGAGCTACCATATTCAGTCTCTTATGAAGGGCAAGTAGAAAATGGGATATTAAAATTATCTGCCAACTCTAAAGTTGAAGAGGACTTCACTTTTTATTCAAGAAGTGAACTCTCTGAGTTTTCAAAATTAGCAAAAAGCTATGATAACACAACAAGACTAGAGGTAAAATATGGTTATTTACCAATCTCTTCTTTGGAAGATTATGAAAATTATGAAGATATAAATAGTTTGCAATTAAATCTCATTACATCATACAAAGCATTGAGATATGGATATGGTGCTGTTTATGGTCAAGCAGACAACTCTTATATATATGAGTTATATTATAATTTAGGTTTGCAGCTGACATCATTATCTCAAAATAGTGCATTAAGAGTTGGTTCGATTGTTATTGTACCTAGTATCACTGCACAAGCTGGATTTGGAAAACATAAACTATACAATACCATAACTCAAGAGTTTAAAAGTGATAAATTCAATGAGCTAAATGAGGAAAACTTTAAAGATGATTATCTAGTTTTAAAAGCTCAATTTGGGCTTGATTTTGTTTTAAATGAGAATATTGGCTTAAATATATTTGCTCAAAAACAATTCACTATGGAAGAGTCACTTACTTTTGGAGCTGGAGTTTCATTAAGTTTTTAGAAGTAGTACCAAAAAATAAAGAATACCTAATGGTCTTTTTTATTTTTCAACTCTACAAATTTGTTTTTATTTACTCTATATAACTTTATGGGATATATCACTTGATTATTTTTGAGTGATAGATCTTTAAATAGGTCAATATTATTTGACAAAAGATACTCCAAGCCAACTACACTTGTATAATTAACCCAATTATACAAAAGATCAACATCAACAGTTTGTGCATACTCTACATATTCAACAGGTATATATCCTATAGAGTTTGCTAATAAAATATTTTTTCTATCCTCCTCTTGTGTTAGAGATAATAACAAAGGTGTATAATTTATTTGTGATGATATAATTTGTTTTATATCTATATCTAAAGCACTAATTTGTGATAATAAAATAGAACTTTTAATTATAGGTGTATTTAATACTAAAATAGATTCCAATAGTTTTGAATTTTTTAAAAAATATTTATAATTGCCATTTTTATTATCAATCTTTTTTTCAAATATCATATTTTTTTTATCTATATAGCTATGCAATGTCTCACCCAAAGGTGTATTATCATAAAAATCTGTACATATTGAGGAATCCAAATAAGTAAATATTGTTTCAAATTGTTTTTTGTAATCTATAGCACCAAAAATTAGATTTTCTGTTAGCTCTAAATTGTCAATATCATTTATATTTAATAGTGGAAAATAAAAAACAATCTCATTTGTATTTAATCTATTTATCAAATCTGTTTCATCATTTGTTAAAAGTGCTATCACTTTTTTTATATTCTCTTTTTTTAATCTATCAAGTAATAATCCATCTTTAAATTGTTCTTCATCTATGTCAAATATTTTAATTGTTGTTATATTTGATTTATAAATTAAAAAAGAGTTAATTGTACTAGAAACATCTAAAGCATATTTTCCAAGTTTAGATGATGAAAATATCAATGCTATGTTCTGCTGCTCTTTAACATCATCAACTACTTCAACTGTATTTGTTGTGATATTAGTATCATTTTTATCAAATATATTTTCTTGATCACTTATATAAAAAATCTCTTTTTTATCTTCTTTAATAGTTGTATTATTTATAGTAGTACTTGTACAACCAATAAATAATACTATTGTAAATATTAATATAAATATTTGTTTCATATTTTCCCCATTTTTTTTTGTAAGCTATTTAAATTCACATAAAGTTCGTCTTTTAGCGATGGATTTTTATCTATATAATCCAAATCGTAAATAGGAATAAGCTTTATATTATTAAAATAAACAATCTTAGCAATACTATTCTTTTTATCTTTTTTATTTAAAATCTCATAAACATCTCCAAAAGCTATGATTAGCTTTGGTTTTACTATCTTTATCTCTTGATATAAATACTCTATACAAATCTTTATTTCAGATTTTAATACACTATATTTTTTATCTGTAAAACACTTCAATATACTAGTAAAATGGATATCTTTATTGGTAAAATTAAAAATATTTTCAATAATATGTTTTAAAATTTTTTGGCAATTTTCATTTAAATCAAATATATCAATCAAACCAATAACCATAATATCCTTTTTTTCAATATTATTAAAAATTGAATTAGATCTTTTCTGCTTTGATAAATTACATAAATTACAGTTTTTTATATAATTGTTTAGCTGATATAAATCTTGTGGTAAAGTAGATAAATTAGAGTTTGTATAGCTTCTATTTTCAATATCAATATACTCATATCCTAATAACTTATACCCTTGTATTAATTCACCTAAATATTTTCCATCATTATTAACCATTAAGAATTATACAAAAATTATACTTTTATCATCTTTTGTTCCAATATATGGAACATTATACATAATATCTCTTGACTTATGTTCCAATATTTGGTACAATTCAAAATAACACCAGCAAAAGGATATTAATGACAGCACCAAACCTTAAAACAGGACCTAGTTTAAGAAAACTAGAATCAGATTTAGAAGTAAATAAAACAACTTTACATAACTGGAAACAAAACAGACCAAAGTTGTATGAATTTATTATTGAATCGTATGAGCATAAAGCAGCATTAAAAGAAAATATAATGTTTTTAATAAATCAAAAACAAAAACTTGATGAAAGAATTAATGCAGAACAAGAGAGAGTCTCTTAAATTATCTATTGATATAGATATTTAGAAGTATGAAGTTGTAAAACTAATATACGCTATATATAAAATATACAACTTCATATATGTAAATATAAAAAAAGCCCCAGAACCAAATTGGATTATCCAATTTAATTCTGGGGCTTATTTAATATAAGTAACTAATTAATTACTTATATCTGTGTGTAATTCTACCCTTATCTAAAGAGTAAGGTGTAATCTCAACTTTTACAGTATCACCTAACAATATTTTAATATAGTGCATTCTCATTTTTCCTGAAATATGACACAATACAACATGACTATTATCCAACTCTACTCTAAAAGTAGCATTAGGCAATACCTCAATAACTTTACCATCAACAACTATTACATCATCTTTAGCCATTATTTTATTCCTTTGAACTTTCATTAACTGCAGTTAATATCTCTGCTTTACCATTTACTATTGCAACTTGATGCTCATAGTGACTTGTTCTAAGACCATCAGCACTTCGTACTGACCACTTATCATTTTCATCAACTATTGGCTCTTCATCTTTTTGACATATCATTGGTTCAATACAAAAAATCATACCATTTTTTATTTTTGGACCTTGTTTTGGATTTGGAGAATCTAAATAGTTAGGTACCTCAGGATCACAATGAGGTTCTCGCCCTATTCCATGACCACAAAACTTAACCAATGGAACATATCCACGATCAAGTATAAAGTTTTCTAAAGCATAACTTAACTCTTTAAATCTCATACCCTCTTTAATAATATCAATAGCATAATACAAAGCATCCTTACTACATGCAATTAACTCTTCATCCTCTTTGCTAATATTACCTATAGGCATTGTTATAGCTGCATCACCATACCAGCCATTAATTTCACTACCTATATCTAAACCTACAATATCACCATCTTTTAAAACAGTCTCATCTGGTATTCCATGAATTATAACTTCATTTAAAGATGTACATACAGCATTAGGAAATCCATACAAACCTTTAAAGGCAGGTCTTGCCCCTAAAGATCTTAAGTATTTCTCACCAATACTATCAACCTCTTTTAGTGTCATACCAGCTTTAACATTTTGTTTTAAATAGTTTAATGTTTTACCAACAGCATTACCAGCTATTCGTAGTTTTTCAATATCTGCAGCTTTTCTTAGTGGGATAGCCATTTTATAAGCCAACCGCACTAAGAGTATTATATTTATTTGAATATTGTTGAGCTTCTATTTTTCTCATTGTATCAATTGCAACTTGAACAACAATTAAAACAGCTGTTCCTCCAAAAAAGAATGGAACACCCATAGCTTTTACAATAAGCCAAGGAACAGTAGCAACAACACCTAGATACATAGAACCCCAAAAAGTAAGTCTACTTGCAGTCTCATTTAAAAACTCAGAAGTACTACCTCCAGGTCTAACACCAGGAATAAAACCACCTTGTTTTTTCAAGTTTTCAGCAATATCTTTTGCATTAAATGTAATAGATGCATAAAAGTATGCAAAAAACACAACAAACAAAAATGTGATTAAATTAAAAGTATAACTATTAGGATTTAGATAATCAGATATAGCAACTAATGTTTCATTTTGTGTTCCTTGTAAAATTGTAGCAGGGAACATTAAAATAGCACTAGCAAAAATAACAGGAATAACACCAGAAAGATTTACTTTAATAGGTATATAGTTCATTATTCTTTTATCTTGATTTTGCATCATAACTTTTCTACTATAAGAAACAGGTACTCTTCTTTCCCCTAATTCAACATATATTATAGCACCAACAGTAGCAAGAACAACAACTAAAATTGCTATAACTGTTAAGAAACTCATCTGTCCATTATTTACTAAATCTATCGTACCACCAATTGCACTTGGAATCGCAGAAACGATACCAGCAAAGATAATTAATGATATACCATTACCAATTCCTCTTTGTGTGATTTGTTCACCAATCCACATAAGCATCATAGTACCAGCAACCATAGATATAGTAGCAACAGCAACAAATGTATTCATATCAATCATAATAGCACTTTGACCTGTAGCACCTGTCAAAGAGTTAAGTCCCATAGAAACACCTATTGCTTGAACAAAAGTAATACCTATTGTAGCGTATCTGATGATTTGCATATATTTTTGCATACCATCTCTCTCTTTTTTCATCTTCCCTAGTGCAGGAAATGTAGCAGCAAGAAGTTCCATAATAATTGAAGCAGTAATATAAGGCATAATACCCAAAGAGATAATACTTAGTCTTTCAACAGCATTACCACTAAACATATTAACAAGTCCTAAAGCATTATTTGAGTTTGTGTCGAAGAATTCTTTTACGACAGTTAAGTCGACCCCAGGTACTGGCACATATGCCAATACTCTGTATATTAAAATAAAACCTAATGTAATTAAAATTTTATTTAGTAAGTCTTTATTCATAGTAACTATTTACCAGTTACAGTTACATTTTCATCTTTTATCTTAGAAGCTATTTCACTTGCAGTTGAACCAATAAGTTTAACTTTAGATACTTCTTTAGATAATTTATAAACTGACTTGATAGATTCAATTGTAATCTCATCAAGATTTGCTACTTTTTTTACTTTATCAACATTGATAGAGTAAGGTTTTTCAACTCTTGATGTAAATCCAGTTTTTGGAACCCTTTTTTGAAGTGGCATTTGACCACCTTCAAAATGTCTTTTTATTTTATATCCAGATCTAGATTTTTGACCTTTTTGTCCTCTAGTAGAAGTCTTACCCATTCCTGAACCTTGACCTCTACCAACTCTTTTACTATTTTTTGTACTACCAGCAGCTGGTTGTAAATCTTGTAATATAGACATAATTATTATCCTTTTATCTTAGCTAATGCTTCAACAGTAGCTTGTACAAGGTTATTAGGATTATTTGAACCTAATGACTTTGCAATAATATCAGTAATACCTGCAAGCTCTAGAACTGGTCTAGCAGCACCACCAGCGATAAGTCCTGTACCCGCGCTAGCTGGTTTTAATAATATTTTACTTGAATTATATTTATTTTCAATATCATGGTTAATTGTTGTACCAGTAATATTAACTTTAACTAATGACTTAAATGCATCATCTAAAGCTTTTTTAATAGCATCAGGAACCTCTTTTGCTTTACCAACACCAAAACCAACTGTACCATTTTTATCACCAACAACAACTAAAGCAGTAAATCTAAATCTTCTACCACCTTTTGCAACTTTTGTAACTCTACCTATTTTAACAATAGCTTCTTCGAAATCATCTCTATTAATTGCCATCACTGCCCCTTATAATTTGATTCCGTTGTCTCTTAATGCATCTGCAAAAGCTGCAACTACACCATGATACAAGTAACCATTTTTATCAAATACTACAGATTCAATATTTTTAGACTTTAAAGTTTCTGCCATTGCAGCAGCTACTTTAACTACATTTTCTTTATTAACAGATAGTTTTAAAGCTCTACTATCAACGCTAGCTAGAGTTGTTCCAGCTACATCGTCAATTGCTTGTGCATAAAAATATTTGTTTGATTTGAAAATACTTAATCGTGGGCATTCAGATATTCCACTGATTTTACCTCTAACTCTTCTTTTTCTTCTTAATTTCAAAGAGTTCTTTTTTGCTAAATCTTTTGCTCTACTCATAATTTTATACCTTATTTCTTAGCAGTTTTACCGGCTTTTCTAACGATATGCTCGTCAGTATATTTAACACCTTTACCTTTATATGGTTCTGGTGGTCTAAAACCTCTAATTTTTGCAGCAACTTGACCAACTTCTTGCTTGCTACTACCCTTAATGTTAATAATATTTTTATCAACTGCAATCTCTATTGTATCAGAAATTTCAAAATTAATTGGATGTGAAAATCCTAATTGTAATTCTAATACTTTACCTTTTACTGCAGCTCTATAACCAACACCATTAATCTCTAAAGATTTTTTAAAACCTTCAGTTAATCCAATGATTGCATTATTTGTTAATGCTCTATATGTTCCCCAAAATGCTTTATCTTGAGACTCTTCACCAACTAAAGAAAAATTTACATTTCCATCAGCTACTTCAACTCCAACTCTACCGTGTGTATCAACATCAATAGATTTAGATCCTTTTTTTACTGTAACAATTGAATCATTAACAGTTACTTCAACTCCTGATGGAATTGCTATAGGTTTTTTACCAATTCTTGACATATTTTACCTCTTACCAAATTGAACAAAGAAGTTCACCACCAACATTCAGTTTAAAAGCTTCATCGTTAGCTATTACACCTTTGTTAGTAGAAACAATAATTGTTCCATATCCATTTTTAAAAGATTTTAACTCAGAAGCATTTTTATATACTCTTCTACCTGATTTAGAAATTCTTTTAACTTCATTGATAACACTTTTGTCATTATCATCATATTTTAAAGTAACTGAAATTGTCTTTTTCTTTGGATCTGTATCAACTACTTTATAATCTTCTATATACTCTTTTTGTTTTAAAACATTACAAACAGCTTCTACAGTATTAGAATGTATCAATGTAGTAACTTCAAGTTTTCTCATTGATGCAT
Organism: Campylobacterota bacterium; assembly: GCA_034660335.1. GTDB lineage: Bacteria > Campylobacterota > Campylobacteria > Campylobacterales > Arcobacteraceae > JAIOSF01. Next base: position 21,783 of record JAYEJC010000121.1, on the reverse strand, counting down.
TTCTTACTCTAGTTAAAGCGTCTGCGATTAAATCATTCATCATGGGCTTTTCCTTTTACCAACTAGCTTTTCTAACACCAGGTAATAAACCTTCGTTAGCCATTTTTCTTAAACATATTCTACAAATACCAAAATCTCTATAAACAGATTTTGGTCTACCACAAATTGAACATCTTGAGTAAGATCTACTTGAGAACTTAGCTGTTCTTTGTTGTTTTGCGATCATTGACTTCTTTGCCATTATTCTCTCCCTTTAGTAAATGGAATTCCCACTAACTCTAATAATCTAAATGCTTCTTGATCACTTGATGTAGAAGTAACTATAGAGATATTCATACCATGAGTTTGAATAATATCATCAAATTCAACTTCTGGGAACATTAATTGCTCATCTAAACCAAAGTTAAAGTTTCCAGCTCCATCAAAACCATTTCTGTTAAGACCTCTAAAATCTTTTACTCTTGGAAGTGCAATAGTACATAATTTATCTAAAAATTCATACATTCTCTCACCTCTTAAAGTAACCATAACACCAACGCTGTTATCTTCTCTTACTTTAAATCCAGCAACAGATTTTTTAGATTTTACTGTAACAGCTTTTTGACCAGCTATTAAAGATATAGTATCATTAATATTTTGCATCAACTTACTATCTTTCATAGCAAAACCAGTACCAACAGAGATAGAAACTTTTTCTAACTTAGCTGTTAACATTTTGTTTTGAGGAAATTCAGTTTCTAAAACAGGTTTAATTTCACTTTTATATCTTTCTAATAATCTAGCTGCCATACTATTCACCTTCTACTTTTGCTACATTTGAGATATCTATAGGCATCTCTTTGTTTACAAATCCACCATCTTTATTTTGATCAGATGGTTTAACTGTTTTTTTAGCAATTTTACAATCTTTAACTATAACTTTTCCAGTTTTTGGCATTACTGCTAAAACTTCTCCAGTTTTACCTTTATCATCACCTGCAATAATTTTTACATTATCACCTTTTTTGATTTTATATTTAATAGCCATTATATTACCTCCGGTGCAAGTGAAACAATTTTCATAAAACCTGAGTATCTTACTTCTCTAGCTACTGGTCCAAAAATTCTTGTTCCAATTGGTTCTTTTTTTGCATCTAAGATTACTGCAGCATTATCATCAAATCTAATTAAAGATCCATTTTCTCTTTGAACCTCTTTATGAGTTCTAACGATAACAGCTTTAACAACTTGTCCTCTTTTTACTTTTCCAGTTGGAAGTGCTTTTTTAACTGAAGCAACAATAACATCACCAACAGTTGCGTATCTTCTATGGCTTCCACCAAGAACTTTAATACACATGATCTCTTTAGCACCAGTATTGTCTGCAACATTTAATCTTGAAAAACTCTGAATCATATGTTAACTCCTGTTGAAACTATAGTCTTTAATCTAAAAGATTTAGTTTTTGATAATGGTCTACATTCAATTGCAACAACAGTATCACCAACATTAAGTTCATTTTTTTCATCATGTACTAGATATTTTTTAAATCTTTTAACAGTCTTATGGTATTTTGGGTGAATAACTTTTCTCTCTACTAATACAGAAGCAGTTTTTTCACCAGCAGTTTTTACCACAACACCTTGGATTTCTCTTTTATGTGTACTCATAATTAATCCTTAGTATTATTTAGCTGCAGTAATTGCAGTTTGAATTCTAGCTAACTCTTTTTTAGCAGCTCTTAATTCACTAGTATTTGTTAATTGCATAGTTTTTAACTTAAGTCTAAGTTCAAAAAGTTGCACCTTCTTCTCTTTTAATAACTCGTTTAACTCAGTTAAACTTTTAGTACTAATATCAGAATAATTCATTTTCACCCTCTGTTGTTACTATTTTCGTTTTGAAAGGAAGTTTACTTTGTGCTAATGCAAAAGCTTCTCTAGCAAGAGTCTCATCAACACCAGCCATCTCAAAACAGATTCTACCTGGCTTAATATTCATAACATATTTATCAACACTACCTTTACCTTTACCCATTCTTGTTTCAAGTGGTTTAGCAGTAAGTGGTTTAGCTGGAAATACAGTGATCCAGATTTTTCCTTGTCTATTAATTTTTCTAGTCATAGCAATTCTGGCAGCTTCTATTTGTCTACCATCAATTCTACCACTTTCCATAGCTTTAATACCGATAGTTCCATAAGATAAAGAGTTAGCGTTAAAAGACTTACCTCTATTTCTACCCTTCATCACTTTTCTAAATTTTGTTCTTTTAGGCATTAACATAATTATTTACCTCTTCGTTTTGTTGGTCTTTTTGATTTATTGTTATCATCAGTTTTTTCAACAGGGATACCTTTTGCAAGTACTTCACCTTTGAAGATCCAAACTTTAATACCAATACAACCATAAGTTGTATGACCTTCAGCAAAACCATAATCAATTCTAGCTCTTAGTGTATGTAAAGGAACTCTTCCCTCTAAGTACCACTCAGTTCTAGCCATTTCAGCTCCACCAAGTCTTCCTGAAACAGATACTTTAATACCTTTTGCTCCAGCTTTAATTGCATTTTGCATAACTCTTTTCATAGCTCTTCTAAATGCAACTCTTCTTTCAAGTTGTTGTCCAATATTTTCAGCAGCTAATTGAGCAGAGATAAAAGGTTTTCTTTCCTCTTTGATATTAACAGCAATATCTTTACCAACTAAAGCATTAAGACTATTTTTAAGTTTTTCAACATCAGCACCTTTTTTACCAATAATAATACCAGGTCGTGCTGCAACTATAGTAACTCTAACTTTTTTAGTTGTTCTTTCAATAATAGTTTGAGCAATTCCAGCATAATAAAGCTCTTTTTTTACAAACTTTCTTATTTTGTTGTCTTCTGCAACATTCTCAGGCATTCTAGAGATATTTGGAAACCATCTTGATTCCCAGTTTCTATTGATACCTAATCTTAGTCCAATAGGATTTACTTTTTGACCCATTACTTGTCTCCTTCAATTGCATTTACTTCAACATAAATATGAGCCATTGGCTTATGTTTTGGAGAAGCACTTCCTCTAGCTCTTGGAGTAAATCTCTTAAGAACTGGACCTCTATCAACTCTACAGCTAGTTACAATAGCTTCTTCTGGCTCTAAACCTGAATTAGCAACTGCTGAAGCGATAACTTTTGCAATTATTCCTGCTGCTTTATTTGGTGTAAACTCTAATGATGCAATAGCAACTTCAGCATTCATACCTTGAACTTCTCTAGCAACAAGTCTAGACTTAATAGGAGATACTCTAACAAATTTTAATGTAGCTTTACCCATCTTCTATTAACCTACCTTTCTTTGTACTGAACCTTTATGACCTTTAAAAGTTCTAGTTGGTGCGAATTCACCTAATTTATAACCGATATGATTTTCTGTAATCATAACTGGTACGAAATTTCTTCCATTATGTACTGTAAATGTAAGACCAATCATATCTGGTAAAATTATACTTCTTCTTGACCAAGTTTTAATTGGTTTTTTATCTCCACTCTCTACAGCTTTAGAAACTTTCTTTGCTAAGTGAGCATCAACAAATGGACCTTTTTTTATACTTCTTGCCATCTTATTCCCTTACTTCTTTCTTCTTGAAATGATTAGTTTATCACTAGCTTTTTTCTTTCTAGTTTTATAACCTTTAGTTGGCATACCCCATGGTGTAACAGGATGTCTACCAGAGTTAGTTTTACCTTCACCACCACCATGTGGGTGATCAATAGGATTCATCGCAGATCCTCTAGTTTGAGGTCTTTTACCAAGATGTCTTTGTCTACCAGCTTTTCCAACTACCATATTTGAGAAATCTTCATTACCTACTATACCAATTGTTGCCATACAAGCGCCAAGAATTTTTCTCATTTCACCTGATGGAAGTCTTACTATAATGTATTTGTCTTCTCTACCCATAACTTGTGCATAACCACCAGCTGATCTAGCTACTTGTCCACCTTTACCTGGTTTTAATTCAATATTATGAACCATTGTACCAACAGGGATATTAGCTAATAACATAGCGTTACCTGGTAAGATATCTAAACCAGAAGTAGCAGTAGATATAACTGTTCCAACTGTTAATCCAGAAGGTTGAATAATATATCTTTTTTCACCATCTGCATAATTGATTAAACAAATTCTACAGTTTCTGTATGGATCGTATTCTACAGTTGCAACTGTACCTGGAACATTTAATTTATTTCTTTTAAAATCAATAATTCTATATTGTTTCTTTGCACCAGCTTCTCTATGTCTTGAAGTGATTCTACCGTTATTATTTCTACCTGCAGTTGCTTTTACTTTTACAAGTAAGCTTCTAACTGTTGGTTTTGATGTAATATCAGAAGTATCCATAACAGACATAAATCTTCTAGCAGGTGTAATTGGTCTAAATTTTTTAATTGCCATTCTTTACTCCCTTAAGCTGAAAGGTTCGCTATTTCAGCGCCCTCTGGTAATGTTACATAGAATTTTTTGAAATCTGGTCTTGAACCAATTTTTCCTCTAAATCTTTTTACTTTACCGTCTTGTCTTAAAGAGTTAACTTTTGTTGGAGTTACTCCAAAAAACTCTTTAAATACTTCTTTCAAACTATTTTTTGTCATTCTAGTGCTTGTTTGTACAACAATTACACCACTTTCTTGTAATTCAATAGTTTTTTCTGTATAAACAATCGATTTGATATCTGTAATATCTGCCATTTTTATACCCTTATACTAAGCTATCTATTACTGCTTTTTCGATTAGAATCGAGTGGTAAGCAGCTACTAAATATGCATTTAATTCTGATTTTTCAATCACATAACAATTTTTGATGTTTCTAAAAGCTAAATAAGTTTTTTCATCAAAGTTTTCTACAACAACTAAAACATCTCTTTGATTTAGTTTATTAATAATAGCAGTAGCATCTTTTGTTTTACCAGACTCTACTTTTACTGAATCAGTAACAAAGATTGAACCTTTATCTGCTTGAGCTTTAATCGCATATCTAAGCGCTAAAACTTTTTGTTTTTTATTAATTTTTTGATTATAGTTTCTATCTGATGGTCCAAAAACTTGTCCACCACCTACAAATAATGGTGATCTTTTAGAACCCCATCTAGCACCACCAGAACCTTTTTGAGCTTTAGGTTTTTTACCACCACCGCTTACTTCTGATCTGTTTTTTACTCTTGCAGTGTTTGCTCTTAAAGAAGCAAGATAAGATTTTACATATAAGTGTAAATTGTGAGAATGAATTCCTTCAAATTTTTCACTTAATGCCATATCACCAGCATTCTCAAATTTGTCATTTAATACTACTAATTTACTCATTATGCTATCCTTACTTTACCCATAGAACCATTAGCTCCAGAAACTGAACCTTTTAGTACTAATATACCAGTTGCAGCATCAAAAGAAACTACATCATTTTTATGAGTAATATTTACATTACCATATTGTCCTGGCATTTTCTTACCTGGCATTACTCTACCTGGCCATTCACACATACCAATAGAACCAGTTCTTCTACCCATTCTATGTCCATGAGATGCTCTACCACCAGCAAAACCATGTCTTTTAACAGCTCCAGCAAATCCTCTACCTTTTGATTTAAAAGTAGATTTAATAACAATACCTTCTACTAATGCAGTTGTATCTAAATCACCTGCTTCTGTATTTGCTACATTGATTGTTGCAAATCTGTTATACTCTTTACTTAAGTTATACTTTTTTTGTTGACCTTCAATAGCTTTGTTAAATTTTTTACCATCACTATATGCTACAATCGCAACTCCGTCAGTTACTTCACATACCTTAGTATCAACAAGCTTTACAAGTGTTACAGGTACAGAAGGAACATTAACAGTACGACTCATACCGATTTTTTCTACAATAAATTCCATCTTATCCTCCTACTCTTGACCCATTGATCTAACTTCTACATCAACTTCAGGTGCAAGATCTAATTTCATTAAACTATCAACAGTATCTGGTGTTGCAGATACGATATCAATCATTCTTGAATGAACTCTAATCTCAAATTGCTCTCTAGCATCTTTGTTAACATGTGGCGACTTTAAAACAGTGTATCTTCTGAATTTAGTAGGCATTGGAATTGGCCCAATTAATTCAGCACCTGTTCTTTTAACAGCTTCAATAATTGAAGCAACAGAACGATCAAGTACTCTATGATCGTAAGCTTTTAACTTTAATCTAATTTTTTCCATTTTTTTTCCTTTAAAGAACTCATTAGAACTAATCTAAATTCACATAAATTTAAACCACTCTAACCAATGTATGGACGCGGATTATAGCTAAGAATTAGCCTAAAGTCAATAAATAAGAATGATTTTGTATAATTATTATGATTTTATTTCCTTATAAAAAGGAAAGTAGTAAAAGATTTACTACTTATGAAAAGAAGATGAGATTATACTTAAAAATTCATCTTTAGTTTTTTTCTCTTTTTTAAATATTCCCCTAAGAGCTGAAGTAACTGTTGTTGAACAAATTTTCTGAACACCTCTCATCTCCATACACATATGTCTAGCATCAATTACAACAGCCACACCTAGTGGATTGATTGATTCATTAATAGCATCCGCAATTTGTTCTGTTAGTTGCTCTTGTATTTGAAGTCTTCTAGCAAAAACATCTACAACTCTTGGTATCTTTGAAAGTCCAATGACTTTTCCATTTGGTATATAAGCTACATGTGCTTTTCCAATGATTGGCAACATATGATGTTCACATGTAGAGTATAACTCTATATCTTTTACGATTACCATCTCATCATTACTACTAGTAAATAAAGCTTTTTGTATTATCTCTTTTGGGTCCATATCATAACCACTACACATAAATTCCCACGCTTTTCTTACTCGTTTAGGTGTATCAAGAAGACCTTCTCTATTTGGGTCCTCACCAATATGTTCTAGCATTTTTTTAACTGATTGTTCCATCTTTCCCTCTATTTTGTTTCTATTATCCAACCACTACCTATAAGTTTATCATCATGATAAAAAACAGCTGTTTGACCAACTGCCACTCCATATATTGGGTTTTTTAATTTTATTGTTGCTTTTTGATTTTTTATATTTACTTCGCATTTTACAGTTGTACTTCTAAATCTAAGTTTAACATCGCATACAAAACTCTTATCATCTATAAACATATTTAATCTATTTATAATTACATCATTTATTGCTAATTCTTCTTTTTTTCCAACTGTTATTGTATTGTTTTTTTTATCTTGACTAAGTACAAAGTGCGGATCATGAGCTCCATGAACATAAAACCCTTTTCTTTTACCTACTGTATAATGCATATAGCCTTTATGATGACCAATAACATTTCCATCTTTATCAAGTGTATCACCAGGTGTGTCTATATTTGTATACTTTTTTAAAATATCTGTATATACAGTATCAACAAAACATATCTCTTGAGACTCTTTTTGTTTTGCTAAACTTTCTAATTCAGGTATTTTTAGTGCCTCTTTTTTTATAAACTCTTTTGTATATTTTGATATTGGAAATATTAAGTAAGGTAAAACATCTTGTTTTACTTGTGCTAAAAAATAGCTTTGATCTTTTGTTAAATCATCTGCTTTATATATAAACTCTCCATCTGTTTTAGCATAATGACCAGTTGCAAGTAGATCAGCTCCTAATTTTTTAGCTTCATCCCATAAAATACCAAATTTTATAGTTGAGTTACATTTTACACATGGATTTGGAGTATATCCATCGATATAAGATTGTACAAAATAACTATAAACTTCTTCATAAAAGATTTTACTTAAATCAATTATTTTATATTTTATATTTAACAGTTTTGCGACTTTATCTATTGCTTCTATATTTTTTTCGTGATATTGTTGATTTGATTCATGAAGTTTCATATAGATACCTTCAATCTCGTAGCCCTCTTTTTGTAGTATATAAGCAGTCATACTACTATCAATACCGCCACTTAATCCTATAACTACTTTTTGTTTTTTTGTTTTATTCATATTTTATCATTTTGTTTTTTTGTGATTATATCGAAAAGTTTTAATAATTTGTTAAAATGGAGCGGGAGACGAGACTCGAACTCGCGACAATCTGCTTGGAAGGCAGAAGCTCTAGCCAACTGAGCTACTCCCGCATATTTTTAACACTAATTAAATATTTTTTATGGAGCTTCAGATAGGACTTGAACCTACGACCTGCTGATTACAAATCAGCTGCTCTACCAACTGAGCTACTGAAGCATAACAATAATAAATATTTTTTTGATGGAGCGGGAGACGAGACTCGAACTCGCGACAATCTGCTTGGAAGGCAGAAGCTCTAGCCAACTGAGCTACTCCCGCATAAATGCGTCAAAAAGAAACATGGTGGGTTCAGAAGGATTCGAACCTTCGACCACTCGGTTATGAGCCGAGTGCTCTAACCAACTGAGCTATGAACCCTTTGATTGAAGCTTTAACTTCTCATTTCTTTTTGTGTGTGAAATTATAGTGAATTATATATTAAAATATCCTTAAAATTATATCTTTTTTATTATTTTCAAAAAAACAGTATTAATCGCTAAAAATCATCATAAAATTTATCTTTTTTATTAAATACTGAAACTGTGAAATAGTATACAATCCATCCTAATATAAATAATAAAGATATAAATAAGATGATTTTAAAATCATCTAATATTATATCTTTAAATTGAAATAAAAATACAAAAATAGAAACTATTAAAAATAATATTTTTAATTTTGTCATTTTATATATTGTCACTTATTAGTGTAAAAAGTGTCTTTTACCTGAAAAGTATAAAGCCATACCAAACTCATTTGCAGCTTCTATTATCTCTTCATCTCTAATACTACCACCTGGTTCTATCACACATTTTACCCCAGCTTCTTGGGCTGCATCGATACTATCTCTAAATGGGAAGAATGCTTCTGATGCTAAAACAGAACCAGATACATCAATACCTAAATCTTCTGCTTTTCTAAGTGCTGCTTTTGCTGCATCTACTCTTGATGTCATCCCCATTCCAACTGCTACCATTGCTGAGTCTTTTACATATACTACACAATTTGATTTTGTTAGGCTAGCTACTTTATATGCTATCTCCATATCTTTTACTTCTTGTACTGATGCTGCTCTTTTTGATTTTAGTTCTGAATTTTTCACTTCATCATCTTCTACTTTATCAGCATCTTGGTATACAAATCCACCATCAACTATTTTAAAATTATGTGCATCATTTGACATCTCTAACTTTTTTGTACCTTGCTTAAATAGTTTGATTCTTTTCTTTTTATTTAATTCAGCTTCTGCTTCTTCTGTAAAATCAGCTGCAAATACAACCTCTAAGAAAATCTCATTCATCTTAATAGCTAAAGGTAAATCTACTACACCATTAACAGCAACAACACCACCAAATGCTGAGATTGGATCACATCTTAGTGCTTGTTCGTATGACTCTAATAAATTATCTTTGATAGCAAATCCACATGGGTTACCATGTTTTACAATACATACAGCATTATCTTCACCAAATGCAGATGCAATTTTTGCAGCTCCACTTATGTCTCCCATATTATTAAAAGATGCTTCACCTTTTAGTGTGATGAATTTATTTGATAAGTGATTATCAAACTCATATAATGCACCTTTTTGATGTGGATTTTCTCCATATCTTGTATCAAATACTTTTTCTCCAACGATAAATTGTTTTGCACCCATACCGCCATTAAATCTTTTGTTCATATAGTTTGCTATCATTGAGTCATAAGCAGCTGTATGTTCATATGCTTTTATCATCATATCTCTTCTAAACTCAAATGTATTCGTGTCATTTTTAAGATTATTTAGCACTTCATCATAATCAGCTACATCAGTTACTATTATTACGCTATCGTGGTTTTTAGCAGCAGATCTAACCATAGTTGGTCCACCGATATCTATATTTTCAATGATTACTTCATAATCATCTGTAGTCTCAATTGCATTTTTAAATGGGTATAAATTTACACAAACTAGATCAATAGCTTCAACACCTAACTTGACTGCCTCATCGATGTGAGATTGTTTATCTCTTCTATGTAAAATACCACCGTGGATATATGGATTTAGAGTTTTTACACGACCCTCAAAACACTCTGGAAATTTTGTAACTTCATTTGCTTCTATTACTGCTATTCCAGCTTCTTGAAGCTTTTTGTATGTACCACCTGTTGATATTATCTCATACCCTAATGCAACTAACTCTTTTGCAAAATTCTCAACACCACTTTTATCACTAACACTTATTAATGCTCTCAAATTTATTCCTTATAGATTTTATTGATGCGATTATATCCAAAAAGTATTTAATCTAATCATCCACCTGTTTCATAAAATGCTCTATCAGATTGATTGTCTGTTCCCCATTTGTTTTTTTCTGGTTTATTAATAAGTACTTCTCTTAATATCTCTTTTGCAGTTTGTATATCTTTTTGTTTTACTGCTTCTGCAATACTTAAGGCATCTTCAAAATATAAACATGGTATCAAATACCCCTCAGCTGTAATTCTAAGGCGATTACAATCACTACAAAAATCATCTAAATGTGGCTCAATAATACCAAACTTATATCCATCATCTAAAATATAGCTTTGAGATGGACTACTTCCTTCTCTTTTGCCTTTTGTAAAATTGTATCTCTTTTTTATGATATCTTGAATCTCTAGTGAATTTAAACCTTTGAGATTATTTGCATGTGAATTCTCCATAAACTCAATAAATCTTATCTCATAATTTTTATTTTTACAATATTCTAATAAATCTATTATCTCATTATCATTTATATTTTTCATAGGTACACAATTTACTTTGATTTTCATACCAACGCTAGAAGCTTTCTCTATACCTTTTAATACTTTGTCTAATACATCTTTTTGTGCTATATGGTGTGCTACCTCTGGTTTTAGACTATCAAGCGATACATTTATCCGCTTTAGTCCTGCATCTTTTAACTCTTGAGCTGCCTCTTCTAATAAAAAAGCATTTGTAGTAATCGCTAAATCAATTTGTGGAGCATAATTTGATATCATTTTTATAAATGAGGCTAAATCTTTTCTTAATAGTGGTTCACCACCTGTAAGTCTTACTTTTGTAATCCCTTCATCTATGGCTACTTTTATAAATTCGAACATATCTTCATAAGATAATAAATTTTCATGTGGGACCCACGAAAAAGGCTTTTCAGGCATACAATATTGACATCTAAAATTACATCTTTCTGTAACTGAAACTCTTAAGTAATTAACTACTCTGTTGTGACCATCTATTAACATTATTTACCTTTTTAGTTTTTGATTATGATATCGTAGGTTCAAAATAAGAGATAAGTAGTACCAAATAATAAATCTATTATCTTTCTATTATCTCTCTTTAGATATATTTATAAGTCTTGTTCAATAACTTTTTTAAATTTATTAAAATATATATCAGATGCATCTTCTAGTGATTTTTTAATACCATTTATCTCAATAATATCACCACCTGATGTACCTATTTTAGTACAAGTTACATGATGTTTTCCAACAAGCTCTTCAAATGCTGGTTCATCATCATAGTCCACTTCTACAATAGCACGACTAAGTGACTCACTAAATATATCTTTTGTATCTTGTAGAGGCATTATGATTTTGATACCTTTTTGACCTAATACGGCCATTTTAGCTGCTGCTATTGCAACACCACCTACATTAACATCTTTTGCAGATTTTAAAATACCATTTTTATTTGCTTCTATTATGAAATTCCATAGATTTAATTCATTTTCAAAGTTTACTTCTGGATGTGTACCTGCTACTTGATCATAAAGTTTTTTCATATATAAAGACCCACCAAACTCTGACTTAGTATCACCTAAAACATATATCGTACTACCTTCATTTTGTAATGAACTTGAAAGTACCTTATTCATATCATCATTTATACCAACTGTTGCGATTGCTGGTGTTGGGAATACACCCACACCATTCGTTTCATTGTATAAAGATACATTTCCACCAATAACTGGTGTATTTAAAGCTTTACAAGCTGATTTTATCCCTTCACAAGCTTCTCTAAATTGCCACATCACTTCTGGGTTTTCTGGGTTTCCAAAGTTTAAACAATCTGTAATAGCTTTTGGTGTAGCACCACTCATTGCTACATTTCTACCAGCTTCCATAACAGCTGCTGCTGCACCTAACTCTGGGTCGATATAACATTGTCTAGTGTTACAATCAGCACTCATAGCAAGAGCTTTACCTGTCTCTTTGATTCTTATTACTGAGCCATCAAGTTTTCCTGGACCTTTGATCGTATTTGTTTGTACCATAGAGTCATATTGTTCATAAATAAATGACTTATCAACAACTTCAATATCACTAAATAAAGCATCAAAAGCCTCTTGGTTTGATATATTTTTATCTAGTTTTATATCTTTTATAGTTTTTAAATACTCAGGTTTTGCTACAGGTCTATCTAAAACTGGTGCCTCTTCTGAAAGTGGTTGGATAGGTATATCTGCACATAATTCACCATGCCAAAATAGCTCCATATTTCCAGTATCTGTCACTTCACCAATAACAGCTGCTGATAGTTCCCATTTTTCAAAGATATCAATTACAGCTTGTTCACAACCAGCTTTTGCACAAATAAGCATTCTTTCTTGAGATTCTGAAAGCATAAAGTCATAAGGTGTCATCCCCTCTTCTCTTGCAGGTACTTTATCAAGATGCATAATCATACCAGAACCTGTTCTTCCTGCCATCTCAAATGATGAAGATGTAAGTCCAGCTGCACCCATATCTTGAATACCTATAATTAGGTCCTCTTTAAAAAGCTCAAGACAAGCTTCAAGCAAAAGTTTTTCTGTAAATGGATCACCAACTTGTACTGTTGGTCTTTTTGATTCAGAATCTTCATCAAAAGACGCACTTGACATAACAGCACCACCTAGTCCATCACGACCTGTTTTTGATCCTACATACATTACTGGATTTCCAACACCTTCAGCAACACCTAAAAATATCTCATCTGATTTACAAATCCCTAGATTAAACGCATTTACAAGGTTGTTTCCAGCGTAACACTCTTCAAAACCAGTTTGTCCACCAATAGTAGGAACTCCCATGCAGTTACCATATCCACCGATACCATCAACTACACCTCTTAGAAGGTATCTATGTTTTTTTGCAACTTCACTATCACCCTCTATTCCAGCAAATTGGATTAAGTTCATCGATGCTACTGGTCTAGCTCCCATAGTAAATACATCTCTCATGATACCACCTACACCTGTTGCTGCACCTTGGTATGGCTCTATAAAACTTGGATGGTTGTGTGATTCCATTTTGAATACTGCTGCGTATCCATCACCTATATCAATAACACCAGCATTTTCACCTGGACCTTGGATAACCCATGGAGCTTTTGTAGGAAACCCTTTTAGGTATTTTGTACTAGATTTGTAAGAACAATGCTCAGACCACATAGCAGAGATTATACCTATCTCTGTGTAATTTGGTTCTCTATCTAACATATCTACAACAGTGTTGTACTCCTCTTGCGTCATAGAATGTGCAAGTGCTATCTCTAATGGTGTTTTTTCGCTCATTTTTATTTACCTTAAGTATCTAATTTTGTGTGATTATAGCTAAAAGTAGCTGAATATATTTTAATCACAATTATTAAGTTTATTTTGCATATAAACTCTTGTATCTTCGTATATAACACTCTCTTTAAAATCACTAAGTGCCATACCACTAGCATTTGGGTGTCCACCACCACCTGCTAATTTTTGTGCTAAAATAGAAACATCTAGTTTATTATCAGCTCTTAATCCAGCTCTTCCTCGTCTTCCAATATCAATAAAAAAATCAAAATCTGGATTTGCTTTTAAAAATGCATTTGCAGGTATTGATATACTTCCTAATGAGTATGTCAATAATCCTTTGTGATCTTTATAATATATAGTCATATCCTCTTTTTTAGATTCTAAAGAGCTAACTAAATATTTAGAACTTAAATTATCAATTGTATCATCAAAAGTACTTGAGTTTAAAAACTCTTTTTTAAAACTATATACTTTTTCATCCAGTCTTATATGTCCATTTTCTTGATTTACAAACTCTAAAGCTTTTGTAAGTAGAAATAGTTTGTATGCTCTATTTTGTTCTGGAAATAGTGATGAGTTTATCTCATATGATTTTGAAACCATAGACATACATACTTTTCCATACTCAAAAAGTTGATCTTGATCTTTCCATATATCTGCTGCATTTACTGCTTGAACTAATTTATCAAAATTATCTTCACATAAAGCATCAAACTCTGGATAGTTTTCGTAAAAATATTCATAAGTGATAAGTGTAGCTGATCTTGATGTATCTAAATAATACCAATCAAACTTATCAGCACTTTTTTGACCTGTTCCGTGGTGGTCTAAAAGTTGTAATTTTATATTGTACCCATCTTCATTAAGATTTTTGATACTTCTATCTAAGTTTTTTGCTTCATCTGCTGTAAGATTTAGATCTGTTATCATAAAAAATATATCATCATCTTTAGTGCATTTTTTTATCTTTAAAAGTACATCTTTTATAAACATCTTCACCTCTAAACCATAGTTTGCATTTAAAAAATAGCCATCTTTATATATCTTTTTTGTTATTAATTGACAAGCAAAACCATCCATATCTGTATGAGAAATGTGAAAAAATTTCATATTATAGTATATCCTTAAGTGTTAGGTTTTTTAAAAAACCATTTATTTTATTTTGGAGATTATTAAGAAGAGGAAATACACTACAAGGTCCAATACTAGATGTACAATGACCTGTTGTGCATTCAAAAACTGTAGGGATTTTTTCCTCTGCAACTTTTGTAATTTCAAATATTGTTAACTCTTCACAAGGTTTTTTTAGAGTAAATCCACCCTGACTCCCTTTGTAAGAGTTTAGTATACCATTTTTTGCTAAATTTTGTAATATCTTTGCTAAAAATGATTTTGATATATTTAGTTCAGATGAGAGTGTATCTACATTTTTTGGTAATTCACTTTTTGCAATTGATACAAGTGACAACAATGCATATTCACTTTTTTTTGTTAATAACATAAGAATCCTAGGTTTTATAATAGAAATGATTTTACATAAATGAAAATGATAAAAGGTTTAATATTGAAAGTTGTTTGAATTTGTAATGTATTTTTAAGATAAAAGGGTTAAGAAACCCTTTTAATAACTATTTTGCTCTGATACCTAAATCAGCAACAAGTGATTGGAATTTTGCGAAATCAGTTCTTCTTAAGTATTTAAGAAGTCTTTTTCTTTTTCCAACCATTTTAAGTAGACCTAGTCTTGAATGATGATCTTTGTGATTAGCTTTTAAATGCTCAGTTAGTGTAGAAATTTGTGCACTTAATAATGCTATTTGAACTTCTGCTGAACCTGTATCTTTTGTATCTCTTTGATGTTTTGCAACTATCGACTGTTTTATGTCCTTATCTAAAGCCATAATGACCTCCTTGATTGGTATATTATCTCAATTTAGGGCAAACCTAATAAATTGGAACGGCATTTTACTTAAATTTATATTTAATACAACTTAAGATAAAATCTTTTTATGAAACTAAATGATAATACGATTTTTATATCTGATTCACACTATAACTCTACTAGAACTATTTTGTTCACATTATTAAACAAAATAGAACTAAAAGAGATATCAACTACTCAGCTTTTTTTAATGGGTGATATATTTGATTTTTTATCAAATGATATACTATATTTCAAAAAAATAAATCAAGATATAATTGATCTTATAAATAAACTTTCAAATGATATAGAGATAATATACTTAGAGGGAAATCATGATTTTAATCTAAAAGATATATTTCCAAATGTTTTTGTTATTTCAAGAGAAAATCAACCTATATCTATAAAAAATGATAAAAAAACAATATCTTTGGCTCATGGTGATATTTTCACACCTTTTGGCTATAACTTATATACACTATTTATACGAAATAGTTATATTCAAAAGTTTTTGAATATTATAGATATAAATAATTGGCTATCAAAAAAAATAGAAAAAAACTTAAAATCAAAAAATATATGTAAAAAACAAAAAGATTTTCAATATTTTATAAATCAACGAATCAAAAACTATAATATAGACTTAGTAATAGAGGGTCATTTTCATCAAGGTATAATAACTGATAATTATATAAATCTTCCTGCTTTATGCTGTACAAATGAGTATATGATTTATCAGAATAAACAATTTAAATTTAATATGGTATAATTTATTTATGGATAATTATGAATATACACAACTATTAAAAACATTAAATAACAAATTAGAAAATATTGAATCAATTTTAAAACCTAACAAAGTTGAAGATAGACTTCAAGAGATAAACTCTTTGGAACAAGATCCAAACTTTTGGAATGATATAGATAAAGCTACAAAAATAGGAAAAGAGAAAAATCTTTTGTTGGGTAAACTTAGTAAATTCAACAAAGCAAATGAGGCTATCACTGATGCTAGTGAGTTGTATGAGATGGCTTATGAAGAGGGTGATGAGGAGACTATAGAGACACTTTATGAGGAGTCTTCTTCACTAAATGAGATTATTCAAAAAACTGAAATAGAGGTTATGCTAAGTGGTGCAGAAGATAGTAATAATGCGATTGTTACTATACATCCAGGAGCTGGTGGAACTGAGTCTTGTGACTGGGCAAATATGCTTTATCGTATGTATCTTAGATGGGCTGAAAGAAGAGGCTTCAAAGTTGAGATTTTGGACTACCAATCTGGTGATGAAGCTGGTATAAAAGATGTGAGTATCATCATATCTGGTATAAATGCATATGGGTATTTAAAAGTTGAAAATGGTATTCATAGACTTGTAAGAATCTCACCATTTGACTCAAATGCAAAAAGACACACCTCTTTTGCATCAGTTATGGTAAGTCCAGAGATTGATGATGATATTGATATTGTTATTGAAGATAAAGATATTAGAGTAGATACATATAGAGCTTCTGGAGCAGGTGGTCAGCATGTAAACAAAACAGAATCTGCTATTAGACTTACACATATAGAAACAAATGTAGTAGTCCAGTGTCAAAATGATAGAAGCCAACACAAAAATAAAGCAAGTGCTATGAAGATGCTAAAATCAAGACTTTATGAGCTTGAGCTTGAGAAACAAGCAGCAGAAAAAAATGGTACTCCTAAAAGTGAAATTGGATGGGGTCATCAGATCAGATCGTATGTGATGCAACCATACCAACAAATAAAAGATACAAGAAGTAATATAGGGTATAGTAATATAGATGGTATTTTGGATGGTGATTTAGATAAAATGCTTGAAGATGTGCTTATCTCTCAAAGTAGATAACAATTAATAGTTTAATTCACTTTTACTATCTATTTAGCTTTTATATGCATTCCCATCGAGGACGATGGGAACGAGAAAAATTTATTTGCTTTTATAGTGTTGTAGTTCATTTGAGATTTTTATCTCATTTTCTGATAGCTCTTCTACTTTGTTGTTAAGAAGAGATATCTCTTTTATATATTTATGCATATGTTTTGTTGCTTCTCTTAGCTGCTCTATTTGCTCTTCGTAATTGAAAATCTGTTTTTTTAAGATATCGTTTTCCTCTTTTAAGAGTTGGTTATCTTTTGATAATACCTCCTCTTCATCTTTTATTATATTTTCTTCATCTTTTAACAACATATATTCATCTTTTACAAGATTGTCAAGTTCATTATGATTGTTGTGTGGATTGTATGATGTGTGGGTGTATGATTTTTTGATTTTTTCAATCAATAAATTTAACCTTGTGATCTCACTTTTTAATTTTTTTGTTTCATCTAGGTCATGTTTTAGATGTAGATTTTGCTTATCTAGATATATCTCCTCTTTAAGTAGATCTTCATTATCTTTTGTTGTTTTTTCTAATTTTTCATTTAGTGTTTTATTAGTGGTTTTTAAACTGTAGTTTTCTTTGAAAACATAAATAATGGTGACTATAGATATGGTATAAAATAAAAACTCCAACATAAAAATCCCTTTGTAAGTGGTATAAAATATATAGATTATACCACTACTTGGTTTAATTTATATATAAGTTCTATGCCCACTTCAACTTTGGCTCTAAATGCTTAACTGCACAATCTGTTAAATATGAGTTCATTAAATTTTGGTATGGTATCCCTACTTTGGTCGATAATTCTTCATCTCGCTCCCATCGTCCCCGATGGGAGTGTATATTAATATTTAAATACTTATAAATAGTAAAATATAAGTATGAATTCCCATCGGGGACGATGGGAACTAGAAAGACTGCTAATATGCCCCGACTGAAGTCGGCGTTCCGTGTTGGTTTCGGAATCTGGACTTTAGTTGCGACTATTAATATGCCCAGACTAAAGTCGTGGGTTCCGATATGATTTGCATCTATGAATAT